>JACQTM010000269.1 GCA_016210825.1 Hyphomicrobiales bacterium | reverse complement strand
CTTGCTGCTCGGCTGGATGCGCTGGCTTACCGGCTCAACCTTGCTCACTATCATGATGCATTCCGCGATTAACGTCGTCGCCATGGCCGAGACGGCGGTCCGCTTCGAATGGACGCGCGGCGGCTCGTGATGCCACGCTGCAAAGTCAGAGTAGCGCGGCAAGGCGACCGAAAACGGGATGCGCGAATTCGCCTTTTGGCAATCGTGGAATGGCGATCACCGATATCGGATTGGAAAAGCGCGCGACCGTAGCTGCGGTATCATCGAGCGTAACGCTGCTTGCTGGCGACTCGCTGATCGCGACAGCCGCCACGCTCAGGCCGCGCCGCGTGAGGACTTCGAGACACGTTAGCACATGGCTGATGGCACCGAGATAACTGCCGGCGACCAGCAGGATGGGGACATGTAGCGCCGTCATCCAGTCGAGCACGGTGTGGCGCTGATCGAGCGGCACCATGATGCCGCCGATGCCTTCGATGAAGGTAGTTCCATCGTCGTTTGCCGCAATCGCCGCATATGAAAATTCAACAAGTGCGTCGAAATCGATTGACCGGTTTTCGCACAATGCTGCCATGTCCGGCGAAAGCGGAGCACGAAAACGCCAGGGTGAGATGCGCGCAATTTCATCGCCACTGGTCCCGCGGCCCAGCGCGGCCAGCAGGATGCCAAGATCGCTCGCCGTTGCATCGGCCGGGTCGAAGCCGCTGACCACGGGCTTGCAAGCATCGACACGACGGCCACGCGCGTGCAGATGCCGGATCAATCCGGCAGTAACAAAGGTTTTGCCGATATCGGTGCCTGTCGCGGTGACGAAAATCGCGGCCACGACTCAATGCGCCAGGATCTTGCTGCGGACGAGTTGAGCCAGCCGTTCCACTTCCGCATCGGGATGCTGCGCGGTGAATGCGAGGCGCAGCCGTGATGTGCCTTCCGGCACCGTAGGCGGACGGATGGCAACAACAAGGAACCCGTCGTCGGCGAGGAGTTTCGCCGCCCGCAACGCCGCGGTGGCTTCGCCAATTACAATCGGGACGATTGGGCTTTGCGCCTCGGGCAGGTTGGTCAATCGCGTGAAATGCCGCGCCTTGGCGAGCGGCAGCGCCGCGTAATCGGGCTCGCGCTCGATGAGATCGAGCGCGGCAATGGCGGCTGCTGCCATCGCGGGGGGGAGCGCGGTGGAGTAGATTAGGGTGCGCGCGCGATTGCGGATGAGGTCAATGACTGCTGACGATGCGCAGAGATAGCCGCCATAAGCGCCGATCGCTTTCGACAAGGTCCCCATTTGCAATGGCACCTCGGCGCGGCTGCCGGCGGCATAGGTCGAACCGCGCCCAGCCCCGAGCACACCGATGCCATGGGCGTCGTCGGTCAACAGCCAGGCATCGTGGCGCTTGGCGACCGCGGCCAGCGCGGGCAGGGGAGCGAGATCGCCATCCATGGAGAAGACGCCGTCGGTAACGACCAGGACGTGGTCGTGGCAGCCGCGATGCACGGTGAGCAGGGCATCGAGATGCGCGACATCGTTGTGCCGGAAGCGGACCACCGCTCCGCGCGAAAGTTGCGCGCCGGCCCACAGGCATGCATGGGCCAATTCGTCGATGAGCACGAGGCCGCCATGTCCGATCAACGCCGGGATGATCCCGGTATTGGCGAGGTAGCCGGATCCGAACACACACGCGGCTTCCGTGTCCTTCAGGCGCGCGAGCCTTGCCTCGAGCTGAGACAACAGCGGGTGGTTGCCGGTAACGAGGCGCGAAGCGCCGGCGCCAATGCCGTAGCGCTCGATCGCGGCAACGGCTGCTTCTTTGACGGCCGGATGCTGCGTTAGGTTGAGATAATCGTTGCAGGAGAACGAGAGCAGGCGGCGCCCGTCGCGGTTGACCCAAATACCATCCTCCCGCGTCGTCTCGACTAGGGTCCGGCGCAAGTCCGCTTGCTCCAGATCCGCCAGTTTCCCGGCCGCGAATTCGTCGAGGGACCGCATGCCAACTCCGTGACCGTCTTGTTGTCGTGTAAGATGGCGCTCCCATCCCGCAAACGCAAAGCGAACACTTCTTAAGCCTCTCCGATGCCGCGCATTACGAGCGACATAACCGATCTTCCCGATTGGTACAAATCCGGTCTCAACCATGTCTGGTTGCCCTATGCGCAGATGAAGACGGCCTCGCCGCCGCTGCCGGTAGTGCGGACGGACGGCTGTCGCATCGTACTGGCCGATGGCCGCGAGCTGATCGATGGGATCGCGTCGTGGTGGACCAGCTGCCATGGCTACAACCATCCGCATATCCGCGCCGCAGTGGAGCGTCAGGTTGCGACAATGCCGCATGTCATGTTCGGCGGTTTGGCGCATGAGCAGGCGCTGACGCTGGCGCGGCGGCTCGCGGCCTTGCTGCCCGGCGATCTCGATCGTGTGTTCTTCTGCGAGTCTGGCTCGGTCGCTGTCGAAGTCGCGCTGAAAATGGCGGTGCAATACTGGCTCAACCGCGGCGCGCGCGGTCGCACAAAATTCCTAGCGTTCAAGGGCGGCTACCACGGGGACACAACCGGCGCGATGGCTATATGCGACCCCGAGGCCGGAATGCACCGGATGTTCTCCGACCTGTTGCCGCAACACGTTGTGGTCGATCTACCGCAGGACGACGCGAGCATTCGTGCCTTCGAACGCGCTTTGGAACGCCAAGCCGACGAACTCGCCGGCATCGTCGTGGAACCGCTGGTGCAGGGAGCTGGCGGAATGCGCTTTCACGAGGCCGCCGTGCTGCAACGGCTACGTGCGGCGGCGGATCGCTTCGAACTGCTTTTGGTTTTCGACGAGATATTCACTGGTTTCGGCCGCACTGGCACGATGTTCGCCTGCGAGGCGGCCGAGGTCGTGCCGGACATTGTTACACTGGGCAAGGCGCTGACCGGCGGGACGTTGCCGCTCGCGGCGACCGTCGCACGCAAGTCTGTCTTCGATGCGTTCTGGTCCGACGACCCGATGCATGCGCTAATGCACGGACCGACATTCATGGGCAACGCCCTCGCATGCGCTGCGGCGAACGCGTCCCTCGATCTGTTCGCGCGCGAACCGCGCCTTGCGCAAGTAAAGGCAATAGAAGAAATGCTCGCGCGACATTTACAAGAATGCCGAAGTTTGCACGGCGTGAAGAATGTGCGGGTGAGGGGGGCAATCGGCATTGTCGAAATGGAGCGGATCGATGATCTGGACAGCCTGCGCCGCCGATTCATCGCAGAGGGCGTTTTTATCCGCCCATTCAGCAATGTAATCTACCTGACGCCGGCATTCACTGTCAGTGAGGACGAATTGCGCAAGCTTGCAAGCGCCGTAATCAAGATTGTTACGAGCCTTGCCTAGTAACCCACCGCCGTTCCGTGCAGATCGTAGGCATCGGCGCTTTCAATCTTCACCGTCGCAATCTCGCCGACACGCAGCGGCCGCCGGGCGGCAACATGCACCGCGCCATCGATTTCCGGGGCGTCAGCCATTGAGCGGCCCTTGCCGCCGCCTGGCGTCACCGCATCGATGATGACCTGCTGGCGCCCGCCGATTTTGCGCTTTAACCGCTTTTCCGAAATCGCCTGCTGGCGCTGCATGAAGCTATGCCAACGCGCATCCTTGACGTCCTCAGGTATCAGCGCTGCGAGATCGTTGGCCTTGGCGCCGCGCACCGGCTCGTAGCGGAAACAACCAACCCGGTCGAGTGAAGCCGCGTCGAGCCAGTCTAACAATATCTCGAAATCCGCGTCCGTCTCGCCGGGAAAACCGACGATGAAGGTGGAGCGAATCGTGAGGTCTGGGCAGATATCGCGCCAGCGCGCGATGCGCGCGAGCGTTTTCTCCTGCGCCGCCGGCCGCCGCATGCGTATGAGCACATTGGGCGCAGCGTGCTGGAAAGGAATATCGAGATAGGGCAGCACCTTGCCCTCCGCCATCAACGGAATGACCTCGTCGATGTGCGGGTATGGATAGACGTAGTGCAGCCGCACCCAGACACCGAATTCGCCGAGCGCGCGGGCAAGGTCGATGAATTTCGCACGCACCTCGCGGTCCTTGAACGTGCTGGGGGCATATTTGAGGTCGATCCCGTATGCCGACGTGTCCTGGGAGATAATCAGCAGCTCTTTCACGCCCGCCTCAACGAGCCGCTCCACTTCGCGGAGCACGTCGGCCGCGGGACGTGACACGAGATCGCCGCGCAGCTTTGGAATGATGCAGAACGTGCAGCGGTTGTTGCAGCCTTCGGAAATCTTCACATACGCGTAGTGCCGCGGCGTGAGTTTTATTCCTTCCGGCGGAACGAGATCGACAAAGGGATCGTGTTTAGGGGGCACGGCGCGATGCACGGCGGCGACCACGGCCTCGTATTGATGCGGGCCTGTCACCGCGAACACGTTCGGATGGTGTTGCGTGATCTTCTCCGGTTCGGCGCCCATGCAGCCGGTCACAATCACCTTGCCGCCTTCGGTCAACGCCGCGCCGATCGCTTCCAGCGATTCCGCCTGGGCGCTCTCGAGAAATCCGCAAGTGTTGACGATCGCGACATCCGCGCCCGCATGATCGTGCGCGAGCTCATAGCCCTCTGCCCGCAGCCGCGTGACGATACGCTCGGAATCGACCAGCGCCTTCGGACAACCGAGGGAGACGAAGGAGATGCGGGGGTTGCTGTCGCTCATAGCATGCCGATTTACGATTCGAGGCCGCACGATGAATGCTTGAAGGCGTCGTAGCCGACGGTAAAACCGCGGTCTTTCTAACCGGAAAGTTAAGCGTTGAGGAAAAATTTACGAATTCAGCCTTCCCTAGCGAATGTCACCTGTTCTGCGCGTAGCCGACCGCCGCGTTGCACGTCAGGACAACCCTGTCGGCGCAGGCGGCCAGCACCAGAGGCCGCACTGAATGTCCCGCCTGTTCCGTATTTCCGCCGTGGTGCTGTTTGCCGCGACCCTGACGGGATGTGGCTCGTTTTCGCTTTTTGAGGGTTATACCGGCTCTTTTGCACCACCAGCGCCGCCTAATAGCGGTCAGGTTTACCTTTTCCGCGGAATGGGCGGACAGGTCATGTCGCGCGGGATGGATATGCTGGGCGACAAGATCAATCGCGCCGGGATCAAGGCCACGGTCCATAATCATCTATTCTGGTACGAACCCGCCACCGACGCGATTGAGCGCTATAAGCGCGATCCGCAGCATTCCCCGATCATCCTTGTCGGACATTCCGCGGGCGCCGACGCGACGCTCTATTTTGCCCGGCGGCTGAAGGAGGAAAACGTTCCAGTAGCGCTGATCGTGACCTTCGATCCAACACGCAAGGCACCCGACGTTCCCTCCAATGTCGAGCGCTTCGTCAACCTTTACCAGTCGCTCAATTTCTTCGGCGGCGGCCATATCTCTCCTGCCTCCAACTTTCGTGGTCATTTTGCCAGCGTGAATCTGAAAAAGTATTGGGAGGTTCTTCACGTCAATCTCGTGAAGATGGAAGCGTTGCAGAGCGCCGTCTTCGCCAAGATCGTTCAGATCACGACGCTACCGACCTCACCGCAGGGACCGGCGGTGCCGATCGAATATGTGGTGCCGCGTGATGTCGAGATCGAAGTGTGGGATAGCGGTATGCCGGTCATCGCCGAGAGCGGCGATACCTTGAAATCGATTTCCCGGAGATTTGCCGCTCCGCTCTGGGCTGTCGCGCAAGTCAACCGCATGTCCGAAAACGCCGCCGTGAAACCCGGCCAGCGCATCGTCGTCCCGCGTCACATCGAGTCGATTGCCCCGCCGGCGCCACCAGTGACGAGTTACATGCCAACGACGACCGCGCAGTGATTGATAGTGCGTTTGGGGGGAGGAAAATTGACCGGATGTTTCGGTGGAATTTAGGGTCGGCGGGCGACGCGTGGCGATGGAGCCAATTTCTTGGACTTACTCGCTCCCATGTAACCTGTCTGCATGGCGGCTCAGGCTCTTCCGACGGGGGCCTCAATTGAGGCTGGCAGGTCAGTATTTTGCTATCGCAATTACGTGTGGGTGTGGCTTTTCTGCACTATGGGGCAGCGCATCGGGCCTGTAATAGTTAATCCGTCCGGACACAGGGGGTTCGTCATGAAGAAGCTTCTATTTGTAACGGCGGCGTTTCTCGCCCTGTTAAGTGTTGCCGGCTGTACGACTTATGGCAAGGCCCCGTATGGCAAAGCTCCAGTCGTTACAAAGGGTTAGCACTGTATTGTAACGGGAAGGGCCGGCCTCTTGTGCCGGCCCCTTTTCCATTGCGCGTCCGGTGAACCGCGGGGGCTCTTGGCGCCGGCATGTCCACGTGCATGCTGTACGCGTAATCTCGTCGGGCTCTAGGAGTTAGTCGTGCAATTCATCCTGAAAAGACGAAACGGCCTTACCGTCCTCGCAGGTCTATGTGCCTTCGCGATTTCGGCTGTTCTTCAAGTACCGGTCGCCAAGGCGATCGAAACGAATCCCAATCCCGTCGCAGCCACAACGAACACCAAGCCGAAGAAACAAACACAGCTCCCGATCAAGGAGCCAGTCACATCCGTGGGCTGCAAAGCGGCGTTGCAGCCAGGTAAGCCGTATTTCATTGAATTTCGCTCACGCACGGCCGCAAGCTACGGTCACACATTCGTCTTCTATGGCCAGCTCGGCGGAGGTACGCGATTTGCAGGTTTCAAAGTTGCGGGTCTGCATCCGGCGGGCGACGATCCTGAAACCTATCTCAAGGGGCACATGGTGCCCGTCCCAGCCGAAACCGGCGTGAGTTACGGCGATCTCGACGAACAATATCTGACCGCGCGATTTTGCGTCACGTTGAATGCCGCGGAATACGCTAAGGCCACCGCCTATATCAAAAATTTGCAGGCCACAAAAAAGACCTGGACCGCCACCGGATATAACTGCAACTCGTTCGCGGCGGATATCTCGAAATTCATCGGCCTCGATACGCCCAATCCGAACCTGTACCTGCCGGAGACCTTCATCAAACGGCTCGCGGATCTAAACGACAAGAAAAAATCAGCCGGCTTCGGATTTAGCTTTTCGCCCGCGCGATAGTCTTTGCGGCTGTTGGGTAAAAAACGATTCCTTACCGCCGATCTGATGTTGCGATCCAATCTTTAGACCGCCCATGCATCTACTATGCGGCGCTGTTTGCTCAGCGCAGCACGACCACCTGCGTTCCAAAATGCACGCGGTCAAAAAGGTCCATGATGTCGGTATTGTGCATGCGGATGCAGCCGTAGGATACAAATCCGCCGATCGAGCCGGGCGCGTTGGTGCCGTGGATCGCGTATTGGTCGCGGCTGAGCACGAGGGCCGCGGCGCCCATAGGGTTGCGCGGCGATCCACCGGGGATGACGCTGGGCAATGACGGTTTATCGCGCCTGATTTCGGCCGGCGGCGACCAGTCGGGCCGCAGTCGCTTCTGCGCGATGTAGGCCGTTCCCGCCCATGCCTTACCGGCGCGTCCAACGCCAACCGGGTAACGAATGGCCTTGCCGCCGCCAACAACGTAATAGAGCCGTCGCTCGTTCGTTTTGATCACGATCGTCCCGGATGAATAGCCGTCGAAGCGAACGGTTTCCCGCGCCGCAGCTGGCGGCGCGCACATTGCTGCAACGACGACGGCGAATAACAAAAATCCACACAAGCGAATAACGATCCGCATGCCATGCTCCGATGTGACGACAACGGGTAGATCATTTAGCAATACAAATTGGGCAAATCCATTCCAATATTGTGCGGGTATCCGGCTAAAAGATTGCGACGGAAAAAATGGCGGAAGGGGTGAGATTCGAACTCACGAGAGGGTTGCCCCTCTGCCGGTTTTCAAGACCGGTGCCTTAAACCACTCGGCCACCCTTCCTGTACCAGACATTGATTCGCCGCCAATTCGATCAGCGCACGTGGACGATATGGGG
>JACQTM010000263.1 GCA_016210825.1 Hyphomicrobiales bacterium | reverse complement strand
GAAGGCGCTGGAAATCGCCGACGTGAAGGGCTTCGCCAAGCGCAAGCGCGAGGCGGCACGCCACGGCAAACTGCGCGGCTTGGGCTTCTCGACCTATATCGAGGCCTGCGGCATCGCGCCGTCACAGGCGGTCGGCTCGCTCGGCGCCGGCGTGGGCTTATGGGAATCCGCCGAGGTGCGGGTCAATCCGACCGGCAGCGTGGAGGTGCTCACCGGCACGCATGCGCACGGGCAGGGGCATGAGACCACCTTCGCGCAACTGGTGTCGGAGCGCCTCGGCATTCCGTTCGAGAATGTCTCGATCGTGCATGGCGATACCGACAAGGTGCAGTTCGGCATGGGCACCTATGGCTCGCGCTCGGCCGCGGTCGGCATGTCGGCGATCGTGAAGGCGCTCGACAAGGTCGAGGCCAAGGCGAAGAAAGTTGCCGCCCACATGCTGGAGGCGAGTGAACGCGACATCGAGTTCAAGGATGGCAAGTTTACCGTGGCCGGGACCGACAAATCGGCAGCCTGGGGCGAAGTGACGCTCAACGCTTATGTCGCGCATAAATTCTCCGGCCAGGAATTGGAACCGGGGTTGAAGGAAGGCGCGTTCTACGATCCGACTAATTTTACGTTCCCCGCCGGTTGCCACATCTGCGAGGTCGAAGTCGATATCGAGACGGGTGCAACGAATATCGTCGGCTGGACGGCGGTGGACGATTTCGGCACCATCATCAATCCGATGATCGTCGAGGGACAGGTACATGGCGGCGTCGCGCACGGCATTGGCCAGGCGCTACTCGAGAACGCGGTTTACGACAAGGACGGCCAGCTCGTTTCCGGCTCGCTGATGGACTACACGATGCCGCGCGCCGACCATCTCCCGGCGCTGAAAGTCGACATGACGACAACAAAATGCCCGTCGAATCCGCTCGGCATCAAGGGATGCGGGGAGGCCGGCGCGATCGCGGCACCCGCCGCGGTGATCAACGCGATCACGGATGCTATTGGGTCCGAACAGGTGACAATGCCGGCGACACCGCAAGTGGTGTGGACGGCGCTGAGAAAGGCACAGCCGCGTCAAGCCGGGCGGCAAGCCGCGGAATGAGGGCAGCCCTCATCCTGAGGATGCCGCATGGCGGCCGTCTCGAAGGATGAGGGGCAGTCACCCTTCGAGATGCGCGCGTTCACGCGCTCCTCAGGGTGAGGCGGAGTTGGGCAAAGAAGTTCTGGAGAAGAGTCATGTACGCTTTCACCTTCCATCGACCGACCACGGTTCGTCAGGCAGTCAACCTGCTGGCGAAAAACGCCGACGCTAAGCTGCTTGCCGGCGGGCATTCGCTTATTCCGGTGATGAAGCTTCGCCTCACCAACCCGCCGGTACTCATCGATCTGTCGCAAGTCGAGGGCCTCTCTGGCATCGAGTTGAAAGGACGCAACATCGTCATCGGCGCGATGACGAAACATGTCGACGTAGCGAATTCTAAGGTGGTGCAGGACAATCTTCCCGCGCTCGCCGCGGTACCGGGCTCGATCGGCGATCCGCATGTGCGCAATGTCGGCACCATCGGCGGCTCGGTTGCCAACAACGATCCGAATGCTGACTATCCCGTCGCCTGCCTCGGCCTTGGCGCAACAATCGTCACCAACAAGCGAAAAATCGCGTCGGACGAATTCTTCAAGGGCATGTTCGAAACAGCACTCGAACCGGGCGAGATCATCACCAAGGTGTCGTTCCCGATTGCCAAGAAAGCGGCCTACCAGAAATTCAAACACCCGGCGTCGGGTTTTGCCCTTGTTGGCGTGTTCGTCGGTAAACGCGGCTCCGACATTCGCGTGGCGGTGACCGGCGCGGGCGCGAGCGGCGTATTCCGTGTGAAGGAATTCGAGGAGGCGCTGAAGAAACGCTTCTCGCCAAAATCGCTCGACGGCATGTCGGTGAAAGCCGACGGGCTCAATTCCGATATCCACGCCGGCGCCGAATACCGCGCGCATTTGATCGGTGTGCTTGCGCGCCGCGCGGTCGCGGCTGCGACGGGGAAGGGTTAGGCGGCGTACATACGCGCCAGCCCTTCATTTGCGCATAGCCGATTTCGCAAGGCGAAAGTCATGGCGGATCGCATCGCAGGCTGCATAAACCCGCAACCGGCATTTTACCCCCACCGGTCGATGCGGTATGGTCTATCGAGGCAAAGTACATCGTGCCGCGGAGGACGTCATGCCAATCACGATCAATCGTAGAAAAGCGTTGGGCGGCGCTGCCGCCTTCGGCCTTGCGACATCGTTATCGGGACTGCGCGCGTCCGCGCAGGAACCGCGCGTCAAAATCCGGATCGGTCTCGTTCCGCTCATTTCGTCCGGACCGATCTTCATCGCGCAGGCAAAGAAATTTTTCGAGAAGGTGAACCTCGACGCCGAGCTGAAATTTTTCGCCGACGGCGCGCTCGCGATGCCGGCATTGGTCGCGGGCGAACTCGATCTGACCGCCTCGACGCTCAATGCCGGGGTGTTCAACACGGTGGCGAAGGGCGCACCCTTCAAGCTCATCCTTGACCGCGGCATAGAGAAGCCCGGATTTGGGTCCATGAGCGTCGTCGCCAGTAATGCGATGGTCGAGGCCGGATTCACTTCGGTCGATAAGGGCGCAATGCTCAAGGGAAAGCGCATCGCGATCCAGGCACCTGGCAGTATCGATCAATATCTGATCGGACGGATGGCGCAGAAAGCCGGGCTCGACCCGCGCACCGATCTCAATTGGTCGTCGGGGATGCCTTATCCGGAAATCGTCAAGATCATGGGTGCTGGCCAAGCCGACGTTGCGCAGATACCGGTGCCGCTCGCGTTTCTCGCGGAAAAAAATAAGGTCGGTAAGATCATCGGTACCGGCGCCGACGTTGAACCAAACACGCAGCTTGCCTGTTGGGTCATGTCGAGCAAGTTCCTGTCGGAGAACAAGTCAGCGGCGATCCGCTTCGCCATGGTGCATACCCATGCATCGAGAATCTTCACCAAGGCGGCGGCTAGCAAGGATGCCGAAGTCGTGAAAATCATCGCCGAAGCGACCAGGCTTCCGCCACCGCTGATCGAAAGCGCCGCCCCGCGCTGGACCTGGTTCGATGAAAACGGTGCGCCCAACGTTCAGTCGGTCATGGCCCAGTACAAATTCCTGTCGGACTCCATGAAGCTCGTGACCGGAAAGGTGACGGAGGAAATGCTGTTCGATCTAACGCCGGCCAAGGAAGCGGCCGCGCGCTTACGGACCGCCAATCCTTTTACCTGACAAGGATCAATGGGTGTAACGGCGACTACGATCGCAATCGACGGCGTCGGCCTGACCTTTCCGGCGAAGGTCGGCGCCCCAACGCGGGCGTTGAACAACGTAACCTGCCGTTTCGAACCCGGACGCGTTACCGCGATCATTGGGCCGAGCGGTTGCGGCAAGAGCACCTTGCTGCAGATCGCACGCGGCTTTCTTGAGCCGACGCACGGCCGGCTTCGATTTCTGGAAAATGGCGCCGCTACCGAGCGGCCGAAAATGTCGACCGTCTGGCAGGCGTTCAACCTGTTTCCGTGGCTGACGGTAATCGAGAACGTGGCTTTCGGCCTGAAGCTCGCCGCCTTGCCGAAAGCCGATCGCCTCGCGCGCGCGCGCAAGGCGATCGGCGCCGTCGATCTGACCGGATTCGAAGATCGTTATCCACGCCAGCTATCGGGTGGGATGCGCCAGCGTGTTGGTCTCGCGCGGGCGCTGGTGATGGATCCCGACATTCTGTTGCTCGACGAGCCGTTTGGAGCATTGGATGCGCAAACGCGGTTGGTCCTCCAGGAGCAGCTCGCGGCACTCGTCGAGGCGAGTGGGACAACCGCGCTCCTTGTGACCCATTCGATCGAAGAGGCGATCCTTCTTGCCGACACGATTTTGGTGATGACGGCGCGACCGGGACGAATTGCCGACGAAATATCCGTAGATCTCGCACGGCCGCGCACGCTCGCGACGACGCACGAGCCGGGCTATGCGGCGCTGTTCGATCGTATCTACGGCCTGCTGCGCGATGAAGTCATGCGCGCGATGGTCATCGAAACGGGAGTGGCCGCGCAATGAGCGAACGCCGGTTGGCAAACGACGAAAGCGCCGGTCTTGCGAGCGCTCCGCAACTTTCGCCGTTCACGTGGTTCGACGACCCGCGCATCCTCGGCTGGGGTTCGGTTGCGATCGTGCTGGCGGCCTGGGAGATTGCAGGCTATGCCACCGGCGTTTCGGCGCTCTATTTGCCGCGTCCGAGCCAGATCATCGTTTCCCTGTACGATCTCATTCTTAATGGCGGGCTGGTTATTGATCTCGGCGTTACGCTGGCGCGAATTTTCGGCGGGTTTGCCGTCGCGCTCGTGTTCGGAACGGCGCTCGGCATCTGGATCGGCGTATCCGCACGCGTTCGCGCCATCGCCGACATGTTTATTGCCGCGCTCTACCCTTTACCCAAAGTGACCCTGATTCCGCTGCTGATCATCTGGCTCGGCACAGGCGGACCGTTCATGTTGACGATATCCTGTCTCGGCGCCGTCTTTCCGATCGTGATCAACACTGTGCTCGGCGTCCGCCTCGCCGATCCCGGCCTGGTGCTTGCGGCGCGCGATCTTGGCGCTACGAATTCGCAGATCGTACGCCTCGTGCTGCTGCCGAGCGCCGTGCCGATGATTTTCGCCGGCATGCGACTCGGCCTCGGAGTTTCGGTTATCCTGGTGGTCGCCGCCGAAATGGTGGTTGGAAAATATGGCCTCGGCGCGCGGCTCTACCTTGCCGGACAAGTTCTGGAGACGGAGCAGGTCTTTGCCATCCTCGTCGTCCTTGCGCTGCTCGGCATCGCGGTGACCAAGATTCAAGACCTCATTGACATCAGGCTTGGACGCTGGCGTCTCGAATAATAACATTCCCAATCGCCATATTTTCCAATCGAGGAGGACGACATGTCGGTCATGGCCAAACAAAAGGAAACCTACAGTCTTGAGGTGGTGCATCCGTTGCCCAAAGAAGCGCACAAGATGCCTTATGCGCCGGCCGTACGCATTGTCGGCGCTTGCAACCTGATGTTCATATCGGGCGCCACGGCCTCTCCGCTCTATCATGATCACCCGCATCGCGACGAGGATCACGATCATCCAAACGACATCAAGGAGCAGACGCGCCGCGCGATGGAGGCGATCAAGTCGATCCTCGATGAAGTCGGCGCGTCCTGGCGCGACGTCGTCAAGGTGACGAAGTACCTTACCGACATGCGCGACGCCGACAACATGCATGTCGCCATGCGCCCGTATTTCGGCGACTGGCGCCCGGCGAGCACGATGATCTGCATCAATCAGTTGAGTTCGCCTGGCGCCCGCGTCGAGCTCGACATGATCGTCGCAGTGCCTCAATCCGCCGGAAAGTGATGCGCGGCTGAAGCGCCCAACCGCGAAGGTGCGTTGAGTGATTGTCCGGCGCCGCGCGGTCGCGGCTGCGACGGGGGAAGGGTTAGGCTACCGGCAAACGGTCGAGTTCGGCGAGCAGATCCTGCAGATCGAGCCGTTCGGTGACCATCTTGAGCGTGCCATCGGGCATCTTTGGCCATTCCTCCCTCGGACGATCCCGGTATAGCTCGATGCCATTGTCATCGGGATCGCGCAGGTAGAGCGCCTCGCTCACGCCGTGATCGCTCGCGCCTTCCAGCGGAATCTTGGCGACGATCAGCCGTTGCAGCGCTTCGGCCAGCAGGAATCGCGTCGGATAAAGGATCGCCACGTGATAGAGCCCGGTGGTGCCGGGCGCGGGCGGCTGCCCTCCGCGGCTCTCCCAGGTGTTGAGCCCGATATGGTGATGATATCCGCCGGCCGAGATGAAGGCCGCGCCGGGCCGCGCGAAGGTCTTTTCGAAGCCGAGAATCCCGCAATAAAAGGCGAGTGCACGATCGAGGTCGGCGACTTTCAGATGCACATGGCCAATGCCGACGCGCGGGTCGATGGCTGGTAATTCGCCGTTGCGGTCGCCCATGCTTTGACCTCGTGAAAATGACCCCGTTGCCCCCTATTTAAGACAACACGTACGCCTGGCCAAGCATGGCTATATTGCATTTGCCATATCCTCGTTGCCATGTCGCCGCGAGCGAATGCCTGCGATAAAGTCGCTGCATGAAACAGAATATTCCCCCACCGCTGCCGGCCTCGATCGACGAGACCCTGGAATTGCTCGCCGCCGGCAACTATGTCGCCGACCGCTCGCTCGCGACCGTGCTGTTTCTCGCGCTGAAAATGGGCCGGCCGTTGTTTCTTGAAGGCGAGGCGGGTGTCGGCAAGACCGAGATTGCCAAGGTGTTGAGCGAGACGCTCCACCGCCGCCTGATCCGACTGCAATGCTACGAAGGGCTCGACGTCGCGGCCGCGGTCTATGAGTGGAATTACGGCGCGCAGATG
>JACQTM010000264.1 GCA_016210825.1 Hyphomicrobiales bacterium | reverse complement strand
GCGGGGGTCGGAGAAATAGTATTTTTAAATATATTAGACCGCGCTTGATCCTAATAGTCACGTTGGCTGAAATGATGCAGCGGGCAAGTTTTGAGATTCTTGGCCGAGACGATTTTTCTGACGTAACTTATTCGTTGGTCATTCATCATCCATTAATGGCAAGGGCTGCCAGGCCTGGCCAATTCGTCATCGTAATGGCGCATGAGGCGGGCGAGCGTATCCCCCTGACGATTGCGGATTTCGATCGCGACAAGGGGACCATCACTTTGGTTGTCCAGGCGGTTGGGAAGTCGACAAAGGAGATGCAGCAGAACTCCAAGGTGGGCACCAGCCTCTACGGGCTGGTCGGTCCGATGGGTCTGCCAAGCCCCCTGGCCGCCAAGAAGAAAGTAGTCTGCGTTGGCGGGGGTCTCGGCGTGGCCCCGATCTATCCTCAGGCTCGCGGTTTTAAAGAGTACGGCGCCTACGTGATCGGCGTGCTTGGATTTCGCACGAAGAAACTGATTTTCTGGGCGGACAAGTTCAAGACCTGTTGCGATGAACTAATCCTGTGCACGGACGACGGCTCCGCTGGAATCAAGGGGTTCGTCAGCGATGGGATCAAGCTTGCCATCAAAGGGCACCCCGACATCGATGAGGTGGTCGCGATCGGTCCGCCAATCATGATGAAGGCGTGCGCCGAAGTAACGCGGCCTCATAAAATCAAAACCGTCGTGAGTCTCAACCCGTTGATGGTGGATGGCACGGGAATGTGTGGTGGCTGCCGCGTAAAAGTCGGCGGTCAGGTGAAATTCGCGTGCGTCGATGGGCCGGACTTCGACGGACATCAAGTCGACTTCGAAGACCTAATATCGCGGTTACGGCGTTTCATTAAACAAGAGAAAACGGCCATGGACCGCTGGTCCGAAGGCTGTCGCATGAAAAACCACATCGAGCCTGCGTCGTTGGACGCGCAGTCGTCGGCTCAGATTCTACCCGCCGCATTAACTGAACTCCTCGAACTGCCTGATCCATTCGAGGAAGTAAAGGGAGGTTAACATCCATCAGATTGGCGGTGCTGTCTCGGGATTCAAATTCAAGATGGGAGTCACTGAAACGATCGTTTGATCGATTAAGGATTCTAAGTTGGCGAAAAAGAGGACGATACGAACGATCCCGCAACAGCGCACTCCCGTGCGCGAGCAGGACCCGCGTGCGCGGGTGAAGAATTTTGCCGAGGTGAATTGCGGTTACACCCTGGCGGAGGCGCTCAACGAGGCGGATCGCTGTTTGCTGTGTCCCGACCCGGCGTGCGTCGCCGGCTGTCCGGTCAACATCGAGATCGCCGATTTCATCCAAGAGATCAGCGCGAAGAATTTCCGCGGCGCCTATGACATCATCACTAGGAGCAATCTGTTGGCGGCTGTCTGCGGCCGGGTCTGCCCGCAGGAAACGCAATGCGAAGGCGTCTGCGTGGTCGGCGAGACGCTGGAACCGGTTGCAATCGGCCGGCTCGAACGTTGGGTGGGCGATCTCGCCATCGCCGAGCGCTGGACAAACATTCCCTATATCGAACCGAACGGATTCCGGATCGGGATCGTGGGTTCTGGGCCGGCCGGAATGGCATGCGCAGCCGATATGGTCAAGGCTGGCTGCGAGGTAACGGTCTACGAAGCATTTCATCAGGTGGGTGGCGTGCTGAAATACGGCATCCCCGATTTTCGCCTGCCCAACCAGGTGGTCGATGCCGAAATAGAGAATCTGCGCAAGCTCGGTGTGAAGTTCGAGTGCAACACACTGGTCGGACGCTTGTTCACCATCGAGCAAATGCTGGACGAGCTGGACTTCGACGCCGTCTTCGTCGGGACCGGCGCCGGTTACCCGTCGATGCTTGGTATCCCGGGAGATTCGCTCAACGGCGTTCTTTCGGCCAATGAACTCCTAACTCGCTGCAACTTGATGCGCGCGAAGGAATTCCCAAACTACGATACGCCGATGCCGCTTGGCCGGCGTATCGCGGTGATCGGCGCCGGCAACACGGCCATGGATGCGATGCGGGTCTGCCTCCGGCTTGGGGCAGAAAAGGTGTACTGCATCTATCGTCGCTCCAGAACGGAGTGCCCCGCGCGAGCGGAAGAAGTCCATCACGCCGAGAAAGAAGGGGTCGAGTTCCACTGGCTGACTAACCCGGTCGAGATTCTCGACGATGGCAAGGGGGATGTTCGCGCCATGCGCTGTATCCGCATGGAACTCGGCGAGCCGGATGATTCGGGCCGGCGTCGTCCGCTACCGATTCCGGGCAGTGAACACGAGTTCGAGACGGATCAGATCGTATTCGCCATCGGCACGAACGCGAACCCGATCATCGGCCAAACCTCGAAGCTCAAGCTAAACAAACGGGGCTACATCGACGTCGACGAAAATCTCGCGACTTCGATGGCGGGCGTTTTCGCTGGCGGCGATATCGTCACTGGCGCCGCGACCGTAATCGAGGCAATGGGCGCGGGCCGCAAAGCCGCGCGCAGCATAAAGGAATATCTCGGTATCAGCGATTACGGAGTTGATCATTTCAGTGGAGCAACACTTGGCGCTAGCCAGTTGTTCGGAATTGATCTGCGCGCACGGAACTTCGTGCGCATTCGTGTTGGGTAAGTTCGCGGAGCGCGATCCTCGGCAATGGGCATATAAGACGTCAAGATGGCGACGAGACAATGAACAAAATCTCCCTAGTAGAGCCCGTTCGAGATACGGCGAGGTTGCTACGTGCAGCACCTGCCGCAAAAACCGCTGTGACCTTAACGGAACACATTATCGAGGTCATCAGCGATTCCGGCGAGGGCGCGCAACGCTGCGGCCAGTCGCTCGGCGCCATTGCCGCGCGCATGGGCAACGGTATTTGGACGGTGGAGATTATCCCCGCAGAAATTCGACCGCCGGCACGCAGCGTAGCTGGCGCCAGCGGAAACCGTATTCGCATAGGCACGGGGCGCATCACCAACGGCGGCAACGAATCCGACCTCGTGGTGGCCTTCAACGAACAAGTGTTACTCGGACGAGTACGCACCAACGAGCTCAAGCCGGATTGCATCATTCTGCTGGAAAGCATGTGGCGGGAGAATTCAAATCCCAAGATCGTGGCATCCTACGTCGAGACCTATGACCAGCTCGTAGCGGCAGGATACCGGGTGTACGAAATTCCTATGGAACGCGAGTGCCGGAAAATTTTGTCCGATGCACGACGCGGCAAGAACATGTTTGCGTTGGGCATGCTTTGCAACATCTATAGCTTAGATTTGCAACTGGCGCGTGACCAAATTGCGATTGCCTTCGGCAAGAAAGATGCGAGCGTGGTTCAATCGAATGTAAAGTTATTGGAGGCGGGCTACGATTGGGCGGAAGGAAATCTTGACTTCAAATTCCGTATCCCGGCCACTCGATCCACCGAACCGCAGATCGTGGTCAACGGAAACACGGCGATGGCGCTCGGCGTGTTGGCGTCGGGGATGGAGATCTGCGCCATGTATCCGATCACGCCGGCCACCTCGGCGTCGCATTATCTAAGCGACGTGTTTGAGAGAGTAGGCGGTGTGGTCCATCAAGCCGAGGACGAGATCGCAGCGTGTACATTCGCGATCGGTGCCTCATACGCCGGCAAATGTGCTGTCACCATTACTTCCGGGCCCGGCTATTCGCTCAAGCAGGAGGCGATCGGACTTGCGGTCATGGGCGAAATACCGCTGGTCGTCGTGAATGTGCAACGCGGCGGTCCCAGCACCGGCCAGCCGACTAAAGCGGAACAGGGCGACCTATTTGCAGCCATGTTTGGCGGCCACGGGGATGCACCCAAGGTGGTTATGGCGCCCAGCACGATCGAGGATTGCTTCTATTCAATTATCACCGCGCGCAAGATCGCCGAGACCTTCAACATGGTCGTGGTCGTTCTCTCCGATGCCAACTTGGCCACGTCGCAGCAGCCATTTCCGCGGCCGCGGTTCAGCGATGCCTGGCTGGCGCCGCCAGTGGACCAAAGCGATATCGCGCCAGGACAAAAGCCGTACAATTGGCATGCCGCCACCGGACTTGCCCGCCGCTTCATTCCCGGCCAGTCGGGCGGCGAGCACACCCTGAGCGGGCTCGCTCATGACAGCCTCAGCCATGTCGCCTACGACCCGGAAAGCAACGAACAAAGCATTCGAGCCCGCAGCCTGAAGCTGGCTGCACTGCAGCGGACGCTTAGACCGCCGCAGGTATTCGGTGCGGACAAGGGAGATTTGCTGGTCATTGGCTGGGGCAGCACCAAGGGCGCCATCGAGGAGACGGTGGAAGGCCTGCGCGCCGAGGGCCGCAAAGTGTCCTCGCTGCATTTGACTTTCCTTCAGCCGTTACCTCCGGGGATCAAGGCGATCATGCAGCGGTTCAAGCAGGTTATGACCATCGAGGGCAACTGGTGCGACAGTACTGAGGACGAGATCATCGACGAGTCCAACCGACGCCACTCGGCCGTCGCGATGTTGCTGCGCTCTCGTTACCTGATCGATGTCGACAGCTGGTGCGAGGTACGCGGCCAGCCGATCAAGCCCAGCACCATGCGCCAAGTCATTCTCCGAAAGCTACGACAGCATTGAGGGCGTGACCATGACGACTGACGTCACCGAATGCCTGTTGCGGATGTACCACGAGCACCACGAACTTGAGGACTACCAAAGCGATGTGCCGCGCTGGTGCGCCGGCTGTGGCGACAATGCCATCCTCGCAGCCGTGCAGCGACTATGTCGCGATCAGAATTTACGGCCCGAAAAGACCGTGTTCGTATCCGGGATCGGCTGCTCGAGCCGTTTTCCCCATTACATGAAGACTTATGGATTTCATGGCATCCATGGCAGGGCGCTGCCGGTTGCCGAAGGCATCAAGATGGCGCGACCCGACCTCAATGTCTTCGTCAATACCGGCGATGGCGATTGCTGCAGCATCGGCG
>JACQTM010000261.1 GCA_016210825.1 Hyphomicrobiales bacterium | reverse complement strand
TTCTTTCCATTCTATATTGGCCTGATCATCCTCGCTGCCAGCATCATCAATCTTACCCAAATCTGGACGGCAAACGACAAGACCAAGCTGTATGCGGAATGGGGTCAATTGCGACAGGTGTCGTTCGTCGTTATCCCCACGGCCGTCTACGTCACCCTCATCCCATGGATTGGGATCTATGCCGCATCCGTGCTGCTGATCGGGCTATTCATGAAGTGGCTTGGCCGATACGGCTGGCCATTGGTGATGGCAGTCGCGATAGGTGTCCCAGTCGCCACCTTCGTCATATTTGAGAAATGGTTCCTGGTGCCGCTGCCGAAGGGACCCATCGAGGCGGCATTGGGCTTCTGACGGGGAAAGCATACGGGGACGGCGGATGAATGCCGCCGGTCGGGGGAAAGAACAAAATGGAAGAAATCGCCAACCTGTTTAACGGTTTTGCCGTCGTCATCCAGCCGTTCAACATCATGGTGATGGTCGTCGGGATTTTGCTCGGTGTCATCATCGGCGTGCTGCCGGGCCTCGGTGGAGCGAACGGCGTTGCGATCCTGCTACCGCTGACATTCTCGATGTCGCCGACCTCGGCGATCATCATGCTCTCGTGTATCTATTGGGGTGCGCTGTTCGGCGGCGCCATTACCTCGATTCTCTTCAACATTCCCGGCGAACCTTGGTCGGTGGCGACGACCTTCGACGGCCATCCCATGGCGCAGAAGGGGCAGGCGGGCGAAGCGCTGACGGCCGCATTCACCTCATCATTCGTCGGCGCGTTGTTCGCCGTCATCATGATCACGCTGGTGGCGCCGCTGGTGGCGGCGTTCGCGCTTCGCTTCGGACCGGCGGAGAAGTTCGGCGTCTATTTTCTCGCCTTCTGCAGCTTTGTCGGCATGAGCAAGGAGCCGCCATTCAAGACAGTCGCCGCGATGATGATCGGTTTTGCCCTCGCTGCGGTAGGCCTCGATGAGATGACGGGCCAGTTGCGCCTGACCTTCGGCACCGAGATCCTGTTGACCGGCTTCGACTTCCTCATCGCGGTGATCGGATTGTTCGGTATCGGTGAGATTCTGCTCACCATGGAGGAGGGCCTGGAGTTCAAAGGACGCTCGGCCGTCATCAATCTGAAGGTTGTGCTGCAGACATGGAAGGAGTTGCCGCGCTACTGGGTGACGTCGCTACGATCCTCCGTCATCGGTTGCTGGATGGGTGTCACTCCCGCGGGCGCGACACCGGCTTCCTTCATGAGTTACGGTATCGCCAAGCGTGTCTCCAAGAGCGGACACAAGTTTGGCACCGGCGAGATCGAGGGCGTCGTCGCCCCCGAAACCGCCGCGCATGCCGCCGGCACTTCGGCGCTGCTTCCGATGCTGTCACTCGGCGTACCCGGCTCGCCGACCGCGGCGGTGCTACTCGGCGGCCTGCTGATCTGGGGGCTGCAGCCAGGGCCGATGTTGTTCGTCGAGCAGAAGGAATTCGTCTGGGGACTGATCGCCAGCATGTATCTCGGCAACATCGTCGGGTTGCTGGTGGTGCTGACCTGCGTCCCGCTCTTCGCCGCCATCCTGCGAATCCCCTTCAGCATCATCGCGCCCATCATCCTCGTGTTATGCGCGATCGGAGCCTACTCGGTGCACAACAGCAACTTCGATGTGGTGATGATGCTGGTTTTTGGTGTCATCGGTTACATCATGAAGAAATGCAATTATCCGCTAGCGCCGATGGTGCTCGCCATCGTGCTCGGCGACTCGGCGGAAGAATCATTCCGCCAATCGCTGCTGGCCTCGCAGGGAAGCTTGACCATCTTCTGGTCGAACGGGCTAGTCGGCACGATCATGGCACTCGGGATGATCGCCTTGTTTTGGTCGGTCATTTCGAACGCCCTCAGCCGCATGCGGAAGATGGCGGCGGCGTAAGCGTGACCATGCGGATAAGGGGCTGCCCCGCGATGCGGTGCAGAAGTCTAAGGCCCTGAATTCGCGTGGATTTCCATGCCAGTGTCATGGCGGCATTGCGAGCTGCCAGTATCTGGAATATTGTATTCCACTGAGGTGAACCACCCATGAGTTCCAATAATCCCCGGCCTCGCGATCCGAGTGCTCGTGTCACCAGCATGACAGCTTCCGTGCAGGACATTGCCTCACCGCGGCTTGCCATCGAGCCGATCGACACCTCGTTTAGCTTCAAGAACAAGGCCTATGCAGCGCTCAAGAACGTGTTGCTGTCGATGGACATCTACCGCAGTCGCACCGACATCCGCCTCGACGAACGGCAATTGGCGCAGGACTTTGGCGTCAGTCGCACGCCGGTGCGCGAAGCGATGGCGCAGCTCGAGCGCGAAGGCTTCGTGCGCTCGGTGCCGCGGCGCGGCGTTTATGTCGTGCGCAAGACCAAACAGGAAGTGATCGAGCTCATCACCGCCTGGGCCGCGCTCGAAGGCATGGCCGCGCGTCTGATCACGCTGCATGCCGGTGGCGAGGACATTGCAGCGCTGCGCAAGATGTTCGCCACCTTCGAAGACGGCAAGCTTCGCGCGCATCTCGACGAATATTCCGAAGCCAACATCGAGTTCCATCAGACCATCATCCGCATGAGCGGCAACAGCGTGCTGATGGATCTAGCGGAAAATCTGTTCACCCACATGCGCATGATCCGGCGCAAAACAATCGGTGAGAAGGACCGGGTCGAAAAATCGATCCGCGACCACATGAACATCATCGAGGCGTTGGAGCGGCGCGACACGGCCCGCGCCGAGCAACTCGTGCGTGACCATGCGCTTGGCTTGGCCGAGCACGTCGCCAAATACGCCGATTATCTCGATTGAAGATCTCGAGGAGGGTCAGTCATGGCTGACGCTGCGGTCGCAAAGAAATCCGAAACTGCCAAAGCCGAAGCAGAGCAGGAGCTGACGGACGGCTTTCATCTCGTTATCGATGCGCTCAAGCTCAACGGCATCAAAACGATCTACGGCGTGCCCGGCATCCCGATCACGGACTTCGGCCGCATGGCGCAGGCCGCAGGCATCCGCGTCATCTCGTTCCGGCACGAGCAGAACGCCGGCTATGCCGCTTCGATTGCCGGCTTCCTGACCAAGAAGCCCGGGGTCTGCTTGACGGTGTCGGCGCCTGGTTTCCTCAACGGCCTGAC
>JACQTM010000251.1 GCA_016210825.1 Hyphomicrobiales bacterium | reverse complement strand
GCCCGGTAGTTCTTCGCCCGCTTCCGACAATTCCGTCAACGTACAATCAGGAGAGTCAACGATGTCCAGTATCAAGAGCTTCCTGCGTGACGATTCCGGCGCGACCGCCATTGAATATGGCCTCATCGCCGCCGGCATCTCGGTTGCCATCATCACCATCGTGCAGGGCGTTGGCTCTAAGCTGATAACGACTTTTACGGCGGTTCAGAACAACCTGAAATAATTTTGGCGCTTTTAACCTAAACGAATGCGGCAAGTGATCCGTGGCTGGATTATTGGCGTCCGCCGGGCAACCGGCGGACGCATTTACAAATCTGGCGCCCGCGCTAACACAACAGCAACCCTAGCGGCGTACATTGCGGACCATGCGGCACGCCTTGATCACACGGCGCCGCGATGGGTACCGGACGCCATGACCGACGCAATCAGATTGCTGCTGTTTCCGGCCATGATGGCCTTCGCTGCGTCGAGCGACCTCCTGACCATGACCATTTCCAATCGTTTGTCGGTTGCGCTCGTTGGCGGCTTCTTCGTCATGGCACTTGTCACGGGGCTGCCGGGAATGGCGATCGTGTCCCATCTCGGGGCAGCCCTCATCGTGCTTGCGGTCACATTCGTCTTATTCGCGCGGGGCTGGATCGGCGGCGGCGACGCAAAGCTCGCGGCGGCGACCGCGCTATGGCTCGGCTTCGATCAATTACTCAACTACTTCGTTTATGCCTCGTTATTCGGCGGTATTCTGACCATTGCCGTGATTAAGTTCCGGCTTGTGCCGCTGCCCGCATTGTTGGCGCAGCAAGAATGGGCGCAACGGCTGCATCGCTCCGATGCCGGCGTTCCCTACGGTATCGCACTCGCCGTGGCGGCGCTCTGCGTCTATCCCGACACCCCCTGGATGAAGTCACTCGGAATGTAGTCGCCCGGGAGGGAAGCCAGGCGTGGCCGCGCGTTCCGGCAATACAATATTAACTCGATTTGGATACCGCTCATTAACCACGAATTGACCTTTGGGTGGTGAAATCCCCCCGAAAGCGGCCGCTCCACGGCCGCGGTGTCATGTGGAAAGTGAAGCGTATGAAAGCCGCGCGTCTTGTCGTTCTCGGTGTTGCCGTCGTTGCCGGTGGCCTCGCGGCCCTGCTTGCAAGTGGTGGAGATGAAACACCGCCGCCGCCTAAGCCGACGACACAGATCGATACTGTCGAAATTCTGACCGCGAAAGGCGACATCGGTATCGGTTCCGCCGTAACCGCCGCCGATTTGGGTTGGTCAATCTGGCCAACGTCATCGGCCGGGCCGAATTTCATCCGCAAAAGCGATCGCCCCGACGCCATCGATCAACTTGCCGGCGCAATTGCGCGCATGACGTTTTCCGCCGGCGAACCCATTCGCGAATCCAAGCTGATAAAGGCCAGCGGCTCAGGTTACATGGCTGCGATTCTACCGTCGGGCATGCGTGCCGTCTCAACCGAAATCTCGCCCGAGACCGGCGCTGGCGGTTTCATCCTGCCGAACGATCATGTGGATGTCATTCTTTCGCGCCGCGACAAGCAAGCGGAAAAAGCCACCGGAGCGGAAGTCGTCGTCAGCGAAACGATTCTCACCAACATTCGTGTGCTTGCGATCGATCAGACGGTCGAAGACAAGAACGGTCAGAAGGTCGTCGTCGGCAAAACCACGACACTCGAAGTGACTCCGAGCCAAGTGGAAACGCTGGCGCTCGCCAGGCAGATCGGGACCGTATCGCTCGCGCTGCGCAGCATTGCCGATGAGAAGAAGGACAGCACCGACGATGACGACCGGGGATCGCGCCAGGGAATCAATATGGTCCGCTTCGGCGTGACCACGACGGCGACGCCGAAGTGAGAACAAGCAGAGGAATTATTGACATGGCGACGAGGAATTTGATCGGCACTGTGTCGTTTGCGGCGATGATCGCCGTGGCGGGAATTGCCACGTTCGGCCGCGCGGTCGCGAGCGACCCGCAAGTGCCGGTGATCCAAGTTGTTGGTAGCGATTCCAGTTCGCGCTTCGTCCCCCTCGGCATCGGCAAGTCGGTGGTCATCGATCTGCCGCGTGACGTCAAAGACGTGCTCGTCGCCGATCCGAAAATCGCCAACGCCGTGATCCGCTCATCGCGCCGCGCTTACATGATTGGCGTCAAGGTCGGGCAAACGAACGTTTTTTTCTTCGATGCCGACGGCAAGCAAATCGCGGGCTTTGATATCGCGGTAAAGCGCGATCTCAACGGCTTACGCGAAGCGATCAAGCAATCGCTCCCAGGTACGGAAATCCGCGTGGAGGGCGTTGGCGAGGGCATCATGCTCACCGGCCATGCAGCAACCCAAGCCGAAGCAACGCAAGCCTTCGATCTGGCCTCGCGCATCGCGGGGGGCGGTGGAGCTGGCGGCAGCGACGTGAAGGTGATCAATAACATTATCGTGCACGGTCGCGATCAGGTGATGCTCAAGGTAACTGTCGCGGAAGTGCAGCGCGATGTCATTAAACAGCTGGGCATCGATCTCAGCGGCAACATTAGCTACGGCACCGCAGTCATTAATTTCAACAACACTAATCCATTCTCCGCCACGGGCCAGGCGCTGAGTAGCAGCAATGTCGCCACGACATGGAACAATATTACCGCAACATTGCGCGCAATGGATCGCGCGGGCGTGATCCGTACGCTGGCGGAGCCTAATTTGACCGCGATTTCAGGCGAGACCGCGACCTTCATCGCCGGCGGAGAATTTCCGATTCCCAACGGATTGAGCTGCGACACGACGCGATCGCCGCCAATCTGCCAACAGCAAATTGAGTTCAAAAAATTCGGCGTTGGCCTGACATTTTCACCAGTGGTGCTGACCGAAGGCCGCATTAGTCTCAAGGTTATGACCGAAGTGTCGGATCTGTCGACCGACAACGCGCTCACCATTTCGATCCCGGGATCGACCCAGTCTTCGACGATTCCCTCTATTCGCGTTCGCCGCGCGGAGACGACAGTCGAAATACCCTCCGGTGGTGCATTGGCGCTCGCCGGCATGATTCAGGAAAACACCAAAGCGGCCATCAACGGTTTACCAGGTTTGATGCAGTTACCGATCCTCGGCGCACTGTTCAAAAGCCGCGATTACATCAATCGGCAGACGGAGCTGATGGTCATCGTGACGCCCTACGTCGTGCGTGCGGTCGCACAGAAGGACCTGTCGAGGCCGGACGACGGTTATGCCGATGTATCCGACCCGTCTAGCTATCTGCTTGGCCGTCTCAATCACATCTACGGCGTCGCCGGTAAAGTTGATCCGCGTAAGATCTATCACGGCAATTACGGCTTCATCCTCGACTGATATCGCCGGACCAGAGGAGACGATCGATGCGTTTTGTGAAATTGGCGATCGCCGACCGGCGCCGGATCACGATGTTTGCTGCTCGCGGATTGATGGTTTGCGGCCTGACCGCGATACTGACCGGTTGTTATACGCAGCGCGAAGTCACCGCGACCATCCCGACCGATTACCGTCAGCGTCATCCGATCGCGATCAAGGAAAGCGAACACAAGGTCGTAATCTTCATCGGCAGCAAGCGTGGCGGTCTTACTCCGATTCAACGCGCCGACGTGCTCGCATTCGTCAGTGAATGGAAGCGCGAGGCGACCGGCGGAGTTATCATCGATCTGCCGTCCGGTACCGCAAACCAGAGGGCGGCGATCGAAACGATGCGGGAGATCCGGTCGATCCTCACTTCTGCCGGCATCCCGGCTGGCGGCATTGAGGTGCGGCCCTACGAGCCGGCGGATCGCCAATCGCTCGCGACCATCAAGCTCAACTATCCGAAGATTAAAGCGCAAGCCGGTCCCTGCGGCCTTTGGCCCCACGATCTCGGGCCATCCGCCGACCCCTACTATGGGGAAAATCGTCCGTATTGGAATCTCGGCTGCTCGTCGCAGCGCAACCTCGCCGCGATGGTGGACAATCCAGCTGATCTCGTTCAGCCGCGCGGTGAGACACCCGCATACACGGCGCGGCGCTCGGTTGTGATCGATAAGTATCGCAAGGGTGAGAGCCCAGCGACGAATTATCCCAGCCCGGACAAGGGCAGGATTACCGATATTGGCAAATGATCAGGAACGCACTCCAGTCAGCCATACCTGAATCCGCTGCTGCGGAAATTTCCGCACGCGAAGAGCATATCGCTCCGGCGCCGCGTGTTTCCATTCAGGCCTTTTGTGAGACGGTGGAGACGGCCGGAGCGATCCAGGCCGCGGGTGAAGACCGCCGACTGGTCAAAGCGCATCTAAAAATCCAAATGGGCGGCATGACCGCCGCGGCGGAAGCATATCGTAATGCGCCGACGCCAAACGTCATCATTCTGGAATCCGAGAACCGATCCGATCAGATCCTTGCCGGTCTCGATTCGCTCGCTGATGTCTGCGACGCGGGCACCCGCGTCATCGTGATCGGGCGTCATAACGATGTTCTGCTCTACCGTGAGCTCGTTCGGCGCGGCGTGAGCGACTATCTAATCACGCCGATTTCCACCATCGATGTCGTACGATCCATCTGCGGATTATTCTCGGCGCCGGACGCCAAGCCTGTTGGCCGGGTGATCGCGGTTATCGGTGCAAAGGGCGGCGTGGGTGCATCGACAGTAGCCCACAACATTGCTTGGGCGATTGCGCGCGACTTATCGCTCGATTCGGTTGTTGCCGATCTCGATCTGCCCTTCGGCACCGCGGGGCTCGATTATAATCAAGACCCACCGCAAGGCATCGCCGATGCGGTGTTTTCTCCGGAGCGAATCGACAACGCTTTCATCGATCGTCTGTTGTCAAAATGCTCGGATAATCTCAGCCTGCTGGCAGCGCCCGCAACGCTTGAGCGTGTCTATGATTTTGGCGTGGACGCCTTCGATGCAATCCTCGACTCACTGCGGGCGACCGTTCCTTGCATTGTTCTCGACGTGCCTCACCAGTGGACGGGCTGGACGCAGCGCATACTGCTCGGTGCAGACGATATCCTCGTCGTTGCCGCGCCCGATCTCGCCAATTTGCGCAATGCTAAGAACCTTGTCGATCTGATGCGCGCTGCCCGCTCGAACGATCGCCGGCCGTTTTATTGTATCAACCAAATCGGTGTGCCCAAGCGGCCTGAGATCAAATCGTCGGATTTCGCCAAGGCGCTCGATGATGAGCCTATTGCGGTCATTCCGTTTGATCCGCAGATGTTCGGCACTGCCGCGAATAATGGCCAGATGATTGCAGAGGTTTCGACCAATCACAAAGCGGCGGAAATTTTTCGGCAGCTCGCGCAACTTCTCACCGGCCGCGCCGAGATAAAAAAGCCAAAATCGGGCTTGTTCCACCCAATTCTCGGCAAGCTCTTGAAGCGCAACGCCTGAGTAGCGTTCGGAGGCATCGGTTTTGTTTGGAAAACGCAGCACCTCTGCTGGCGACACACGCGGCAATGTCGCGCTTGCACCCGTTCCGCAGCCGGTGGCGGATCCCGCACCGCAGCCGAAACCTGTTGAGGCGGCGCAGTCGCCATTTCCATCGGCTGGTCTTGGCGCACCGATCCTCTCGCCGCCGACGGCGCCCAACGGCCCAAATCGCGGTAAGGCAAGTCAAGCGCCCATCGCGCCAACTGCAATCGACACACGGCGCTCGGAGAAATATTACGAAGTCAAAGGCGCGATCTTCGGTGCCTTAATCGAGGCGATCGATCTTGCCCAGCTCGCGCGCCTCGACGCGGAGGCGGCGCGCGAGGAAATTCGCGACATTGTCAACGAAATCATTGCAATAAAGAATATTGTGATGTCGATCTCGGAGCAGGAAGAACTGCTCGACGACATCTGCAACGACGTGCTCGGCTACGGCCCGCTTGAGCCGTTGCTTGCTCGCGACGATATCTCCGACGTCATGGTGAACGCAGCCGGCACGGTCTATATCGAAGTTGCCGGCAAGATCCAAAAGACTGGGATTCGGTTTCGCGACAACCAGCAGCTTTTAAACATCTGCCAGCGCATCGTCAGCCAGATCGGCCGGCGCGTGGATGAATCCTCGCCAATTTGCGATGCGCGCTTGCCGGATGGATCGCGCGTCAACGTCATTGTTCCACCGCTCGCCCTCGACGGCCCTGCGCTCACCATTCGTAAGTTCAAGAAAGACAAGCTTACGCTCGACCAGCTTGTCCGCTTTGCGACAATCACGCCCGACGGCGCATCCATTCTCAAGATCATCGGACGCTGCCGGGTCAATACGCTCATCTCTGGCGGCACCGGTTCCGGTAAGACAACTTTGTTGAACTGTCTCACCAGCTTCATCGATGATGACGAGCGCATCATCACATGCGAGGACGCCGCGGAACTTCAATTGCAGCAGTCTCACGTGGTGCGGCTGGAAACACGCCCGCCCAACCTCGAGGGTGAGGGCCAGATCACCATGCGCGATCTGGTGCGCAATTGTCTGCGCATGCGCCCCGAACGTATCGTCGTCGGCGAGGTGCGCGGCCCCGAGGCTTTCGATCTGCTGCAGGCGATGAATACCGGTCATGATGGCTCCATGGGCACGCTTCACGCCAACTCGCCGCGCGAGGCGCTCTCACGTCTGGAATCGATGATCACCATGGGCGGTTACGCGCTGCCATCGCGAACCATCCGCGAAATGATCTGCTCTTCCATCGACGTCATCATTCAGGTCGCGCGCCTTCGCGACGGCACGCGGCGGATCACGCATGTTACCGAGGTCATGGGCATGGAGGGTGACGTGATCATCACTCAGGATCTTTTCATCTACGAGATGATGGGCGAGGACGCCAATGGCAACCTGCTCGGCCGTCATCGCTCGACGGGCATCGGCAGGCCGCGCTTCTGGGACCGTGCGCGCTATTACGGCGAAGAGCGCAATCTCGCGGCCGCACTCGATGCCGCCGAGATTGCCAATGAGCCTGCGAAAATCTGATCGCGGGAAACGTAACCGCCATGAAAACGCAGACACTTCTTCTTTTCATCCTCGTGTCGCTCGCCATGGGCGGCGTCGCCTGGGTGTTTATTTACCCGTTTCTCTCCGGTGAACGGCAGGCCGAGAGACGCAAGGCCAGCGTCGCCAAGACCGAACCGATTACCCGTTCGTCGCGTGGTGCCCAAAGATCGCGGCGCGATCAGGTCGAGGAAACGCTCAAGGAACTCGAAATCCGCAATCAAAAGAAGAAGATCACGATCGCGGCACGTATATCGCAAGCTGGGCTGAGCTGGACGAAACGGCAATTCGTGCTCTTAAGCGCCGGCCTCGGCATTGGTGCATTCCTCATTGTCATGATAACGGGAATGGGGCTGCTCGCCGCACTTGGCATGGGTTTCGCCGCCGGTTTCGGCCTGCCATTCTGGATCCTGAACTACCTTAAGAGCCGCCGCGAAAAAAAATTCCTCAACGCCTTCCCGGATGCGGTGGATGTAATCGTCCGCGGCATCAAGGCCGGATTGCCGCTCCTCGACAGCATGAAGATCATCGCGAGCGAGGCCCCGGAACCGGTGAAAAGCGAATTCAAGTCGATCATCGAGACGCAGACTATCGGATTGCCGCTGAGCGATGCCTGCGTGAAGCTTTACGAACGAATCCCGCTTCCAGAAGCAAACTTCTTCGGAATCGTGATTGCGATCCAGCAGAAAGCCGGCGGTAATCTATCCGAGGCGCTCGGTAATCTTTCGCGCGTATTGCGCGACCGCAAACGGATGAAGGGGAAGATCACCGCCATGTCGATGGAAGCCAAGGCTTCCGCGGTGATCATCGCGGCGCTGCCAATCGCCGTGATGACGCTCGTCTATCTCACGAGCCCCAACTATATCGAGCTGTTGTGGACCGAGGCGATCGGCCGGGTCATGTTGGCGGCTTGCGCGATGTGGATGTTCATCGGCGTAATGGTCATGCGCAAGATGATCAACTTCGACTTTTGAGCGCGCCATGATCGATTTCATCATCAGCCGCCTGCATGATACAAAATTCCTAACGATGATGCTGGTGGCCGTTGCCGCTGGGGCAACGGTACTGACGCTAGCCATGCCATTGCTGGTAGGCGATGCGCTGCCTAAACGCATGAAATCCGTTGCGCTCGAGCGCGAAAAGATCCGCCAGCGCGAGCGTGAACGTCTCGCGCGCGGCGAAAAAGTCCATCTACGTCAGTCGCCCAAACAATACATGAAGACCGCGGTCGAGCGTTTCAATCTAACCAAATGGGTCGGCCAGGAAGAAGCGCGCATCAAGCTCGTCCAGGCCGGCTATCGCGGTCAAGCGCCTTATACTGCATATTTGTTCTTCCGCATGGTGATGCCGGCGATCATGTTTGTCGCCGCGGTCACCTACGTGTTCGGCATCATCGAACTTAATGTACCGGCGACCGTGAAGATCGGTATCTGCTTGTTCTCGGCGTATTTCGGAATGCATTTGCCTTATCTGTTCCTCAAGAATCGGATCCAGCGCCGCCAATTTTCGATCCGCCGGGCTTTCCCCGACGCGCTCGACCTGCTGCTAATCTGCGTTGAATCCGGAATGTCGGTTGAAGCGGCCTTCCGCCGTGTCAGCGAGGAAATAGGCTCGCAATCCATTCCGCTTGCCGAGGAATTAACGCTGACGACCGCGGAATTGTCCTATCTACAGGATCGCCGCCAGGCCTATGAAAATCTAGCGCAGCGAACCGACCTCGAGGGTGTGCGATCCGTCTGCGTCGCCCTGCAACAGGCCGAGCGTTACGGCACACCGCTGGGGCATACCTTGCGTGTGATGGCGCAGGAAAACCGCGACATGCGCATGAACGAGGCCGAGAAAAAGGCGGCAGCGTTGCCGCCGAAGCTTACCGTGCCGATGATCTTGTTCTTTCTGCCGGTATTGTTCGTCGTCATTCTCGGACCGGCAGCGATCCGCGTCATGGCCCTGCAATAGCCGCGCAACATCAAACGTCCACGCGTTGT
>JACQTM010000250.1 GCA_016210825.1 Hyphomicrobiales bacterium | reverse complement strand
TAAGTTGTACGCTGATGCGCTTTGCAGTTTCGCACACCTTCGCGCAATAGAGATCCAGGAGGGCGGCAAGGCTGATCTTGTTTCCGGCAGAAACGATCGAAACGGCTGCAACGCAGGTGCCATTGCTGTCGAATATCGGGGCCGCGACGCCGCGCGTTCCGACGACCAATTCGTCATCGGTCACCGAGAAGCCGTTGCGGCGGGCTTGCTCGACGGCTGCTCGCAATCGCGCCGGATCGGTGATCGTCTTGGGCGTATACGCGGCCCACTTTTCGCTTGCCAGCAGCCGCTCGCGGTCAGCGAGCGGCAAATGGGCAATGAGCATCTTTCCGTTTGGCGTCGCGTGAGCGGGAAAGCGATCGCCGATTGCGCCGAAGCGCTCCGAGCGAAGCAGCCGGACGGTGGAGACGATCTCCGCGCCGGCAAGCACGCTGAGTAAAACTGATTGTGTGGTCTCGCGGTGAAGACGCTGCAGGTCCGGCAGGGCGATCTCGGAAATTTCGAGATTGAATATCGCGCAATAGCCGAGCAGGAGGCAGGAATAGGCGAGTTCGTAGAGGCCCGAGCGCTTGTCGTGATTGAGATAGCCGAGTTGGCACAAGGTGCTGGCGACACGAAAAGCCGTGGTGATCGACCAACCAGTTTCGTCCGCGACTTCGGTCACCGTAAGACCGAACCTGCGCCGCGACAACACGTCAAGCATGGTCAAACCGCGCGCGAGCGCAGTGATGTGGTAACGCGAATGCGCGACCAGCATCGTGTCGTCCAACACACCATGTTCCTGTGCCGTGCTCATGCGCAAATCTAATTGAGGTGCGATGGCTCGCAGAGCCGCCGCGTGATTTCAGCTGCCGCAGCCTTAACTTGGCGCGCCAACTTTCCACGCAGCAGCTTGGATGGAATCCTCTCTGTCGATCCAACGAGTGTGACGGCGGCAACGGCAGCTCCGCTTCGATCGCGCACTGGCGCGGAAACGGCCCGCAGATCCTCGGCCATCTCGCAATCCGCAAAGGCAACATCCTCGGCCCGGATCCTCTTGAGCTCCAACTGCAGCGCTGACCGCGACGTGATGGTTTGCGCCGTCAGCGGTTCTAGCAATTGCATCTTCACCATTCGCGCGCGCTCGGGTTTCGGCAAGAAAGCCATCAGCAGCTTTCCGGGTGCGGTGCAGTAGGCCGGAAAGAGGCTGCCGATTCCCACCGCGGTCGGAAGAATGTCTTTTTCCTTAAAACGCTCGACGTGACAGATCTGGCCGCCGATCAACGCGTCGAGATTGATGGTTTCGCGAGTCTCGTCGTGAAGCGCGCGCAACGTCGGAAGCGCGACACGGTGCAGCGGAGAATTGATCAACGCGGCCATACCGAGCCTGATCGAAGCTACTCCAGGGCGGTAAAGATTGTGTCCGGGGAATTCCTGTAGGAAGCCGAGATCGCACAACGTTTTCACCAGCCGCAGCGCCGTCGACGGCACGCAATCCGCGCCGCGCGCGATCTCCTTGAGCGAGAGGTTGTGCTGCGCCGGCGTGAATAGCCGCATGATGCGCAAGCCGCGCTCGATCGCATCGATACGATAAGGCACCCGACCATTTGTCGACGTCCCCGGCATGTCGTCACCTTTCTTTGTAGCTTTTGTAGCGCTCATTCGTAGAACCTGACTTTTCACTGTTCGAAATACGATTTTATTCAGTATTGACGCCGGGCACAAGCGCGATAAGCTTTTCAGTGGCATGACCCCGGATGTTGCGCATGGGCACGGGCACGCCAAAGAGGGAGCTCAACATGATCGCGTTCTTTAAGACCGCCGGTCGTACCGCGGTAATCTCTCTAACCGTTATTGGGGCGCTCTGCGTTTCCGCTTTCGCGCAAGCGCCAATCAAGCTCAAGGTCGCCTATTGGGGACCGAAAACGACGCATTATTTCGCGGGCGTTGACCTCGTCCTCGAGGAGCTTGAGCGCCGCACGAATGGGCGGCTGTCATTCGAGCGTTATTATTCCGGCTCGCTCGTCGGGCCGCGCGAGATCCCGGATGCGCTTGAAAACGGCATTGCCGATATCGGTACCGTTCTCTCCGCCTATTATCCCGCGAGATTTCCGTTGGCGAATGTCGGTTCGCTTGCCGGCCTGAATTATCACCTTTGGCCGGTCATTATGGCTTACTACCAGACTTACCGCGACGTGCCGGAATTCAAGGACCAACTCGAAAAGCGCGGCATTCGCATGATGATGCCAATGGGTTATGGCCCGTACTATGTCTGGAGCAAGAAGCCGATCGAGACCATTGAGGATCTCAAAGGCCTCAAATTCCGCAGTGTTGGCGATCAGGCAAAGCTGCTGGCCGAGTTGGGCGTGACGCCCGTCGGTATGACACCGCCCGAAATCTACGACGCGCTGTCCAAGGGCACAATCGACGGTCTGCTGGGCGATTGGGATATCGCGCACGGCTACAAGCTCTATGACGTGGCGAAATTCCACAGCCTCTTGCCGGTCGGCACCAGCGCCGCGCTCCTTGCGATGAGCACGCGCACCTGGAACAAGCTTCCCGCCGACATCCAGAAGATTCTGGAGGACTTCGTCCCCGAGGCGACGCGCATTTTCGCCAAGGACTACGAGATCACGGGCTTCGACGAGGCCAAGACCGCCGCGTCGGCGGCCGGCGTGAAGGTCGTGCCGGTGAAGGCGGGTGTCAGCGAAAAGATGCTCGAGGTCGCAAGCCGTGTCTCCTGGGAACCGTGGGTAAAAGACATGGAGTCCAAGGGCTTCCCGGGACGCAAAGTGCTCGACACCTACATCGCCAACATCAAGAAGTTCGTGCCGCAGGACACGATTAAGTACGACTGACCGGGCGTTCTGCGCTCACGGCATTCGCGGCTGGTCCGAACCGTTCTCGCGAATGGTTTGGGCCAGCCTGTCCCACGCGGCCTGCTTTGCATCATCTCTGAAAGCTCGACCGTTCCCGGCAGAAGCGATCTCCAATGGCCAGCACAATTCTATCGTCCGGACTTCGCCGCCTCGATCGGCTGGTCAGTTTATTAGAGGTGGTCCTCAACACGATCGGCGGTGCCGTGCTTGTCGTTTTCGCGTTTCTCGTCCTGTTTGATGTCATCGCCCGGTATTTGTTCAATTATTCCATCCCTGGCATCTATGAGCTGATGCAACTCGGCCTCGTGGTCATCGTCTATTTTGGTATCGCCTACGCGCAGCAGAAGGGCGATCACGTTCGTATCGATCTTTTCAGCAACGACAATTTCCCGCGCATGCAGCGTGTCATTCGCGTCGCCGGTGATCTCGCCGGCATCGTGATATGCACGATCATCGCCTGGCGCACCGGGCAGAATGCCTATGTCGCCTGGCTCACCGATGACTCTATGAGCGGTCTCATCGCCTGGCGCACCTGGCCGGCCATGGCGGCGGTGCCGCTCGGTTTCGGGCTGCTCGCATTTCGGCTCGCTATCGACCTGGTCGAATGGTCGACGGAGAGGGTGCGCTGATGGATTTCGATCCCACAACGGTCGGCTGGATCTGCATTGTCGTCGTCTTCATTCTACTGATCGCCGGCATTCCGGTTGCGATCGCCCTTGCGGCTCTCGGCTTTTTCGGCTTTTGGGCAATCAACGGCATCGGGCCGGCGCTCGGCATTGTCGCGCTCGTTCCATACAGCACGGCCTCCGTTTACGCGCTCAGCGTCATTCCCTTCTTCATCTTCATGGGGAACGTCGCGTTTTACGCCGGATTCGGTTCCGACATTTTTCGGCTGGCGCAGTCCTGGCTCGGTCGTATCCCTGGAGGCCTTGCGCATGCGACGGTCGCGGGCTGTGCGGTGTTCGGCGCGATCTGCGGCTCCGGACTTGCTGGCGCCGCCACCATGGGCCGGATCGCAATCCCGGAGCTGTTCAAGCACGGATACGACCGCGCGCTTTCGATCGGCGCGGTCGCCGCGAGCGGTACGCTGGCACAAATGATCCCGCCTAGCGTGCTGATGGTCGTCTACGCCCTAATCACGAACCAGTCCGTCGGGAAAATGCTCATCGCCGGCATTGTGCCCGGCATTATCACGGCCGCGAGCTACTCGCTGATGATCGCTATTCGCATCAAACGAAATCCCGCGCTCGGGCCGGCGCTGGTGCGGGTGGACTGGTCGGAGCGCGCCAGAGCCATCCGAGTCATCTGGCCGGTTATTGTTCTGATCAGCATCGTGGTCGGCGGAATCTACACTGGGCTGTTCACGCCGACGGAAGCGGCCGGCGTTGCCGCAGCGGTCATACTCGTTCTTGGCTTTATCCTTCGTCGGTTGAATGTTGAGAGGTTTTTCGCCTCGGTCGTCGAAACCATGCGCGTCAACGCCATGCTGTTCCTGATCATGGTCGGCGCCAACATTTTCGGCGTGGTGCTGGCGACCTCCCGTATTCCAAACACTTTGTCGGACAGTATCGTTGCCCTCGATCTTGATCGGTTTATCGTGTTGTGCGGCATAATGGGGATGTACCTCATCCTCGGAACATTCTTCGACATGCTGGCGGCGATGTTCATTACGCTGCCGATCATCTTTCCGCTGATCATCAAGCTCGGATACGATCCGATCTGGTTCGGCGTCCTGATCGTTCACTTGTGCCAGGTCGCACTGATCACGCCGCCCTACGGGTTGAATCTCTTTGTTCTCAAATCGGTCGTGCCCGACTCGACAATGGCGGAAGTGATCCGCGGCAGCACCTATTTCATCGTCATGGATGTCATTGTCCTCATCCTCTACATACAGTTTCCGC
>JACQTM010000247.1 GCA_016210825.1 Hyphomicrobiales bacterium | reverse complement strand
TTCAAGACCGGTGCCTTAAACCACTCGGCCACCCTTCCTGTACCAGACATTGATACGCCGCCAATTCGATCAGCGCACGTGGACGATATGGGGTTTGCGGGCAGTCAGCGATATAGCTGCTATCGTTCCGGCACGGCGTTATATCAAAGCCAATTACGGGGTCGAGCGTCGCAGTGACAGGTTTGTGGTGGTTGATAAACCCGGCAAGCGGAGTTGAGGGGAAAATGCCGGCAATGAGGAATGCCTCATTGCCGGCATGCCGTCATTCATCTCGATATGGAGCTGTTAGTAGTTCAGCATCTCTTTCGCTTCGCGTGAGGTGGCGACTGGCATCATGAACATCTGTCCATCGTGCATCATGATGATGTAACCGCTCTTGGAGCCTTTGGCACCTTTCATCATCGTCATGCCCTTGTCGGTGATCTTACCGGTATAGATAAAGCCACCTTCGTCGATCAGCACGCCGTCACCATTCATGACGCGCAGCGGCACTTTCTGTTGCGCGAATGCGGTTATCGGAGCGATCGCGGCGACCGAGAAGGCGGCCGCCACAAGCGCTGCTTTGAGAATCGACATTTGATTGTCTCCTTCATTTGTGTGCCTACGACAAGCGGCGTGAATGACTTCAACACCGATTGCCGTTCGAAAATTAAATGAGCGCGTGATGACGCACTGATTACGTCGGCGTGATGTCTCACAACTTCTCGATATGCGATGGCAACAATTTTTCACGCCAGTGTGAGGTGGATTTGTACAGCGACAGCAAAATGCCGTTGTGCACGCGCGCTCGAATGCACCGAAATTCGGGTGGCAATTCACGCCGTGTTAGATGCAGCTTTCCGGGGCCGTATTTTTTCGTGACTGCTCGTTCGTGGATAGAAATGAAATAGCGATGAGCCTTGGCTCAGTAGCGGCGATCCCGACGTGGCGAAGGTAGCGAAGCGGATAGGCGCCAAGTCAAAAAATCGAACCCAAAATAGAGAGGATTTACGGCACTGGAACCCGATATTTACCATCTAGCGGCTCACCCATTTGCGTCGCCACAATGCCACGGTATGGTCGGGGCAGGGTCGGGTAGGGTCCGCAAGCGCTGAAATATTCTGGTACAGCCGCGTTCCCCTTGACGATGCTATCGTACGCAAACGCCGCTCCACGGGTTGGGATGGAACGTCGCTTCGCGGTGAAGGATGAGCGACGGGTCAATGGCGGAAACGGTTCAGTTGGGGAGGGTCGGCGCGTTGACACGCCTTGCGGCGATTGTCGCGGGCGGCGTGGTGCTTGCTAGCTGCGCGTCATCTGACAAGTTCGCCGCCAAGGTCGATCCAAAATACGGGGTCACGACGAGCCCACGCATGGTCGAAGCTGGCCGGCCGATCCCGAAAGGCGGCGGTACCTATCGCGTCGGAAAGCCCTACACAGTTGCGGGCCGCACCTACGTGCCTGAAGAGAACGCCGATTATCGCGCCGAAGGCATGGCGTCGTGGTACGGCGAGGATTTTCACGGCCGCTTGACCGCGAATGGCGAAATCTTCGACATGAATTCAATCTCGGCCGCGCATCCAACATTGCCGTTGCCGAGTTACGTGCGTGTCATCAATCTTGAAAACCAGCGCTCCATCGTCGTGCGCGTCAATGATCGTGGCCCATACCACGGCGATCGCGTGATCGACCTTTCGGTGAAGACCGCGAAGCTGCTGGGCTTTCATGATGACGGGCTTGTGCGCGTGCGCGTTGAGTATGTCGCCCGTGCGCCGCTCTCTGGCTCCGATGACCGCAAGCTGATTGCGAGCTTACGCCATAACGGCAGAGATCCATCGCAGCCGTCGGTGATGGTCGCCTCGGCCAAGCCGTTTGTACCGGAATTAAAGGAGACCCGCGTGCGTTTCCGTGGCACGGCGCCGGTCCCCCCCGATCGGCCATTCTCACAGGACACGCCGGCCGCACCCTCGACTATCGGTACCCCGACCGACGTAACGGCGGTTTCGCGCGCGGAAGCTGCCGGCCGTGGTGAGTTTCCCACGACGTCCCCAATTTCCGCCTATGCTTCGCGCCGTCCCGAGCCAATCTTCATGAGCGGACGCGGGCTATACTAGACCGTTTCATCGGCCGCGATTTGGCATGACATCATGCCTGACTGCCGTTGCCTCGCCGCCGTGCGGCTTGGTAAGCAGAGGTAAATACATGCCACAAATTCGCGCTCGTTTCGGGGCTCAATCGGACACCGATCGCGCGGGGAAACCGATGCCGTCATTGCGTCTGTGGATTGCCGTAGCCGTTCTGGCGGGTTCGACCGCATGGTCACTCGCCGCCAATCAATCGGTCCAGGGCGTCAAGAAGGACAAGGATGACGCCTACCACATCTCGGCGCCCTACGTGATCCTGATTGAGGCTCAGACCGGCTCAGTGCTCTACGAAAAGAACGCCGACGAACTCGTGCCGCCCTCGAGCCTCGCCAAGTTGATGACCGCGGAAGTGGTTTTCAACGAGATCAAGGAAGGTAACATCAAGCTCGACGACGAATTCGTCGTCAGCGCGAACGCTTGGCGCAAGGGCGGCGCACCGTCGGGCGGCTCTACGATGTTCGCCGCCATTCACAGCCGGGTGAAGGTCGACGATCTTATCCACGGCGTCATCATTCAGTCCGGCAACGACGCGTGCATTGTGCTTGCGGAAGGCATCGCTGGCAACGAAAATGACTTTGCCCGCCTGATGACGGGACGCGCGCGCGAGCTCGGATTGACGAAGTCGATCTTCAGCAATTCGACCGGCCTGCCGGACCCGTATCTGCGGGTTACCATGCGGGATCTAGCGAAACTCGCGCGCCACATCATTGCGACTTATCCGGAATTTTATCCGCTCTATAACGAGCGCGAATTCACCTGGAACAAGATTCGGCAGCAGAATCGAAATCCTTTGTTGGCCATGAATATCGGAGCCGATGGCATGAAGACCGGATATACGAAGGAAGCGGGATACGGTCTTGTCGCCTCCGCCAAGCAGAACGGATTGCGGTTGATCCTTGCCACGAATGGATTCAGGGATGCGAAGGAACGCGCCGATGAATCCCGAAAGATTCTCGAATGGGGGTTTAAGGGCTTCGAATCGAAGGTTTTGTTCGCAGAAGGACAAACAGTGGGCGAGGTGCGGCTGTTCGGCGGCGCCCAGCGCTATGTTCCGGTAATGGGGGAGGGTGTGATCCGCCTGATGGTGCAAAAGAATACGAACGACAGGATCAACGCGCGGATCGTCTATCGCGGGCCGGTGCGCGCGCCGGTGGAGAAGGGCCAGAGCGTTGGCGTGCTCAAGGTCTTCCGCGGCGACAGTGTTGCGCTCGAAGTGCCGTTGGTGGCGGCCGAAAGCGTCAGTACGGGAAGCATGCCACGGCGCGCGATCGATGCGGTTGGCGAACTCGTGGTCGGACTGTTCCGTGCCGGCATCGAGCGGCTTTAGCGGACAAGACGGTGGCGATGCGCGGACGATTCATCACTTTCGAAGGCGGCGAAGGCACCGGCAAATCGACACAGGCCGCGCTGTTGGCCGAACGCTTGCGTGAACTTGGTATCGCGGTGGAACTAACGCGCGAGCCGGGCGGATCGACCGGCGCTGAAGTGATCCGCCACGTCCTGCTTTCGGGCGCCGCCAAGCCGCTCGGCGCGGAAGCCGAGGCCATGCTGTTCGCCGCCGCGCGGGAGGATCATCTGGAGTGCACGATCCGCCCGGCGCTCGAACGCGGCCAATGGGTAATCTCGGACCGTTTCGCGGATTCCACGCGTGTGTATCAAGGCGTGCTCGGCGCGGTCGATCCACGCATTATCGGCGCGCTTGAACGGCTCGTCGTCGGGCCAACGCGTCCGGACATAACCTTCATTCTCGACGTGCCGGTGAAAAGCGGACTGGCACGGGCGGGCGCCCGGCGCGGCAAGAGGGCGGCCGACCGCTTCGAGTTGGAGACGCCGGAATTCCATCAAAAGCTGCGAGAGGCCTATCTGCACCTGGCCGCCAGCGAGCCTGACCGCTGCGTCCTGATCGATGCGCGCGCCGAGCCGGCAATTGTCGCGGAGCAAGTCTGGAGCGTTGTCACGCAGCGGCTCGATCCGGCCATGGCGCCGCTTATCATCGAGGACGTCGCGCCGTGATGGCGCACGAGCCGGACGAACGCATCGAACCACCGCATCCGCGCGAAACGGCGGACTTCTTCGGCCATACCGACGCGGAGCGCGCATTGCTTGACGCCTATCGCGGCGGCCGAATTCCCCATGCCTGGCTGATCGGCGGACCCGCCGGCATTGGCAAGGCGACGCTGGCTTATCGCATGGCGCGCTTCGTGCTCGCCCATCCCGATCCCTCGGCGCGGGCGGTGCAAACGGCGACATCGCTCGCCGTTGATCCCGGTAACCCAGTGGCACGCCGCGT
>JACQTM010000255.1 GCA_016210825.1 Hyphomicrobiales bacterium | reverse complement strand
TCCCGGTTTGGGTCCGATGACATCATAATAATGTGGATCGGCCGCTGTCCGCCGGCGACCAGGCGCGCTTCCCAGCACAGCTCGACGCCCGTCATCGACTTCGGCTCGGCGCTGGTGATGAGCGCGTCCACGCGACGGTCGAATTTGATGCAATTGAGAGCATCGACCGCGTCCGTAAAAGGACATACTTCGTGGCCGCGCGATTCAAGCATCTGCGTTACGATTTTCAGCATGGTGCGGCTTGGATCAGCCAGCACGATCCGCATCGGGGTGCTCCGATCGATGAAGGCGCGAAAACCCGCACGGATGCCATAGCCGTCCCGCATTAAGAAACGATTTACGTATGCGCGGGAGATTGATGCTGTTCGGGAACTTTAGTCTTCTACTGACTTTCCCAGATTGTATGGGACGTATCGTTCCCACGGAAAAAGCAATGCGCTGCGGATGTAGTGCGGCGAATTCATGGGAGGCTATTTCATGTCTACAGACAATGCCACCCGCCATGCCACCTGTCTTCTGACCGCCGTCGTGTTATTGGCAGCGCCGATAGTCACGCGCGCGGACAATTACCCGATCACCGGCAAATGGACTTACGAAAATGCCACCGCGGACGGTCCCGCCAAGGATTGCGGCAAGCGCTTTACGGATTTCCAGGGCACACGACGCCTCGACAAGGGCGGCAGCGTTCCCGATTACCGTAATGTGACCGCAGCGCAATCCGGCAGCGGCGAATATCGCGTGACCGACGAATTCTTCAACGGACAGGTTCGCGGCCGCGTGAATTACACACTGCAGCAGCGCGACCAGGACCACATCGAACTGCGTATGTCGGGAAAGACGATTCCCCTACGCCGCTGCGAGTGAAGGCAATCGCGTAGTCGATTATCAGTCCTCGCCCGGCCCGCCGCGCGGTTCGTCATCGTCGTCGACCGCCTTACCTTCGTGGTCGTCCGGCTCGTCGAAACTCGGCGATCGATTTAACGGTGTAGTCTTCCTCGTCGCGGCCTTTCCAATCGAGCCGGTGATGCCGGGGTCGCCGCGACGCGCGTAACTGCGTCCGCCGGCGCGCGCCGCGGCCACTTCGCCGGGGATCGCATCTGGCTGACAAATTGAATGGCCGCTAGCGCGGCGCATTAGATCAACGTGGATGTGGTCGTAGTGAAAACGGTTGGAGCCCGGTGCGAGCACTGTGCTGAATTGATCGCAAGCCGCGAGCTGAACGTCGTGCAGGAAGCCTTGCTCTTCGGGCGAGCCCCTCCAGCCGTCTTTCACCGTAACTTTGCGGCCGTCGGCGAGAACGAAGACGGAAATGTCGAGCGCGTTGCCGAAGGCATGTTCGGAGATACGCGCCCTCGGATTGCCGTTCATGCCGCGGCAGGAATAGGCGGAGATTTGCTTGATCTCCACGACCGGCTGCCTGAACCAGCGCATGGCGGCAGGTTGCACGGCCATGCCGATCCATTGGTCGAGCGCCGAGACGATGGGACAGGCGAGCGTCGCCGTTGGCGCGATTGTCGCGGGCGCGATCGAGCCGGTCACCACGCCGCGGCGCGATCCGAGCGGGACTGGCTGCACCGGGGGCTGCGATGGCGTTGCGCGCGGCGCGACATTGCGCCGCCGATCGGGCAGGATGGCGTCATCGGGGATGTCGTCGTCCAACGGCTGCTGCACCGGATAGCGTTGCGAATTGCCAGTTGCCGGACTCTGCGGATAAGACGGCGAGTAAACGTCGCGTTTCGCCGGCGCGTAGCGTGGCGCCGCCGCGGCTGGCGGCTCGAGGCCGGGCGGTGCAAGCGAAATCGGCGCACCGGGTGTCGATGGGGGTTGCAGCGAATTTTTCGGCGCGACGGGCGGCGCGAAACGCGGCTCGACGATCGGCCAACGCGGAGTTTGGCCTTGTACGGATACGCCGGGAATGGCACCCGGCGGGCGCAATTCATCGGCAAAGCCGATGACCGGATTTTCGCCGAGCGCCGTGACCTTGAACGGAAAATCAGCGCCGCATACGCCCGGACCCCGGATCGGGTCGATGCGTACATGCGTCGGGCTCTCCTTCAGGGAGCCGGATTTCAGGCACTCGACCTCCGCCTCGTGCCGCCAAGACTCGCGTTCGGCAAAATAAACGCGGCCGCAACTGACAAGCGCAACGCCAAGGACGAGGGAGCCGACGAGATACAGGGCCACTCCGCGCGTCATGATGCGGAGAATGCGAACGATCCTCTTAACGGCGCTTCAATGGTGCCGAGCCGGAAGCGATTAACCTTAATCTCTGGCCTGCCAGCACGATGAGATACGGCGGCAGAAGGCGGCTTCGTCGATGGCCTAAGGCGGGTCGGGATTCGATCCGGTTCCGATGCAGGGAACCGTTGGCACAAAAATGCCGCATATCGTCCACAGCGCGCGCATTGATTGTATTTCACCAGTCGAAAAAACGCTGTGAAATCAAATGGGGGCTTCCCGATTCACCCTTGGGCTGAAAATAATTTATGTCGATATATCAGATAGTTGCCATAATCCCGCTGACGATTTCCTAGGAATGCCAGCGCAACCTTCCACACCACGTGGCGTTTCCGCCTTGGGCGGGTGACGCCATCTGTTAAACTTTAGTTACATCAACAAAAGGGAGGCTGTCTTGGACCTTGCCTTGAAGCTCAATGTGCTGGCGGTTTGCGCCGTGTTCGTATTCGTCGGCGCCATCCTGCTGGGTGCGTTCTGAGATCGGCTGTCCAACGCAACGCTGAAATTCCCATAACAGCCCTGCTCAGACGCAGAGCGACATGTTAGGCGGCACCGGAAACATCTCCGGTGCCGCCTTTCTTATGTCCGGTGCCGCGAAGATGCCGGGAGGAGCCATGCGTCCGAAAACCCTTTTGGAATTGGCCGGGGTAGCGGCAACCCCCTCGCCGCTATCCGCGGCCGCCCTCATCGTGATCGATGCCCAACGCGAATACTTGGACGGCAAGCTGCCGCTCGTCGGCATCACCCCGGCGCTGGCCGAGATCGCCCGGATGCTCGCCCGCGCCCGCAAGACGGGTACACCGGTGATCCATATCCAGCATCGCGGCCGCCCGGGGAGCGCTTTCGGCCCGGATACCGCCGGCTACCCCATCGTCGAGGCGGCCGCCCCCGCCCCGGGCGAAACCGTCATTCAGAAGGGGCTGCCCAATGCCTTCGCCGGCACCGACCTGAAGGCGCGCCTCGACCAGCTCGGGCGCAAGGACTTCGTGCTGACCGGCTTCATGACGCAGATGTGCGTCGAAGCCACGGCCCGCGCGGCGATCGATCTCGGATTGAAAGCGACCGTCGTCGCGGCATGCACTGCCACCCGCGACCTACCGGATCCGTTGACCGGCAAGGTGGTTACCGCAGCCGAAGTGCATCGCAACGCGCTCGCCGCGATGGCGGATCGTTTCGCCGTCATTGTGCCGGACACGGCGGCAATCGCCGATTGAATTTACGAGCTGGCCCGCTCGCTTTAGCTTTGGCG
>JACQTM010000254.1 GCA_016210825.1 Hyphomicrobiales bacterium | reverse complement strand
CAACTGAGCTATGCGCCCGCACCAATAAACTCGACACTTTCTGTTCTTCGATAACTCCTTAGGCTCGCTATAGGCTCAGAATTCGTTGCCGCTGGCGCGCTTTTCGGATGGCATCGATGGAAGATCGAATATCAGAGATACTCGACCGGAGCCATATTTAGGGCATTTCGGTTAGGTTTCCAAGCCAACTTGAAGAGCTTCGTATTCAGCCAGGGAAGACGCGCCCATGCCCCGTTTTATGTATTGATGGATACATTTAAATGTGATGGTCAAGCTGGATTAATCATGTCTTCAACAACTAGCCAGCAGGCGCAGGCGACTGCCGATCAGGCGATCATAGCGGCGGACTACGACGGCATCATCCGCGAGTGGAATTTTGAGGCCGAGCGAATTTTCGGCCATTCTGCCGCCGAGGCGATCGGGCAGACTCTCGATTTGGTCGTGCCTGTTGAAGAACGCGCTGATCACTGGCGCAATTACCGCTGGGTGATGACCACCGGTATCCTCAACTACAGCCCTGACCACGTGCTCGACGTTGAGGGTCTGCGCAAGAACGGCACGCGCGTCTGGCTCGACGTAATGCTGATGCCGATACGCGACGCCAGTGGCCAGCTTACCGGAATCACCGCCGTCCTGCGCGAGGATCGGTTCGTGAAATGAAGGTCTCTTCATCCACCAAGTGCACGCAACGAAAATCGGATTCGCCGACCGAGATAAGCTGGCTGTCTGATTGATTTGCTCAAGCTAATTCTCAGCGTCGTAATTCTGCCCTTCGCGTCACGGCAGTGCTGGGCGGTCTTAGCGCTTCCCGCAGATGTGCGGTGGATGATTCTAAAGGAAATAAATTCCGTTGAGATAAAGTGCCTGCGGGTGCATTCAGCGGATTGACCTTAAGGCAGTTTCCTCGGATGGAAATAACAACCAAATAGCGAGAATGATAATCGGTGTGCCGGGGCGAGCCGCCACAAACCTCGCCGCCCATCATCACGCATTGGTAGGGAAACGCACACCAGCTGGGCTTGCCAGTTTGGCTGCTTTCGTTTGTTCTAAGCGCTTCGAAAGCCAGAGGAATGATTATGGCCGAAGCCGTTCGCGTCGCCGTCGTTCAGGACTGCCCCGCTCCTTTCGATCTCGCCAATACGATCACCAAGGTTGAGCGGCTGACCGCCGAGGCAGCAGAAACCGGTGCCAAACTGATAGTCTTTCCGGAAGCTTTCGTCTCCGGCTATCCTAAGGGGCTCGATTTCGGCGCCCGCGTCGGCATGCGCAGCGGACAAGGACGCGAGGTTTTTCGCCGCTATTACGACAGTGCACTCGGATTGGATACTGAGGAATGCCGGCGCCTGGGAGCCGCGGCGCGCAAGGCAGCGGCGCATCTTGTAATCGGCGTTATGGAGAAGGATGGCGGGACGCTCTATTGCACGGTGCTGTTTTTTGGTCCGGACGGCTCTCTCCTTGGCAAGCACCGTAAACTGATGCCGACCGCGATGGAACGCCTCATTTGGGGATTTGGCGACGGCTCGACGCTGACGGTGCTCGACACGTCGATCGGACGCCTCGGGGCTGTGATCTGCTGGGAAAATTATATGCCATTGTTACGAACAGCAATGTACGCCAAGGGCGTAGAAATTTATTGCGCGCCAACCGCGGATGATCGCGACACATGGGTGCCTACGATGCAGCATGTTGCGCTCGAAGGCCGTTGTTTTGTGCTCTCAGCATGCCAATATCTAACGCGCGGCGATTGCCCTTATGACTATGATGCCGTCCAGGGTAATGACCCGAAAATCGTTCTCATGCGAGGCGGCAGTTGCATCGTCTCACCATTTGGCCAATTGCTCGCGGGCCCAGATTTCCAGGGCTCCACAATTCTGACTGCTGACCTTGACCGCAGCGAGATCGTGCGCGGCAAGTTTGATTTAGACGTGACCGGACATTATGCGCGGCCGGATGTCTTTCATTTGCACGTCAACGAACGCGCAATGACACCGGTTTCGAACTCGATCGGCGGGCCGGCCGACCCCTTCGCGAAATAGACGTAAGCGGGGCTTCAGCCCAGGTTCTGCGAGGCCTAACTCGCGCGCGAACCGATATCTCTCGCTCATACGACATCAGTCACAGTACAATTAGCCGCCGAGGCTGATGCTGGCTGGTTGCGAGCGCGGGGTGCTGACCGTGGTTGGGGATGAACTTTTCTCTCGCCGACCCTTGGAGTCCTCGTGCACGTGGTTGGCGGCGCGCAAATGTCGGAAGCGCCCGGAATAATGCCTTTCAGTTTCCAGGACCCCAGCAACTTGCTATCATCTTTTTCGCTCCAGTCGCGGATCACCGATTAAGGATAATCACAATGGGCGACAGCTACGGCCAGGTGAAGGTCGCGGCGGTGCAGGCCGCGTCCGTTTTTCTCGACCGCGAACGGTCGACCGAGAAGGCTTGTCGGCTCATCCGCGAGGCTGGAAAGAACGGCGCCCGATTGATTGGATTTCCGGAAGGATTCATCCCAGCGCATCCGGTCTGGTATCATCATCATTCGGCGACCGGCGCTATCTCCAACCGGCTCGCGACCGAATTGTTTAAAAATTCTGTAGAAATTCCGGGCCCGGAGACCGACGCATTAGGCGCGGCTGCTCGCGACGTTAGCGCCTATGTGGTGATGGGCGTGTGCGAAAAAATTCCGGGCACGATGGGCACGATGTTCAATTCGCAAATCTATTTCGGTCCCGACGGTGCAATCATCGGTAAGCATCAGAAGATTATGCCGACCGTAGGCGAACGGCTCGTACACACCGGTGGCTATGGCGACACGTTCGGGGCGTTTCATACCGACTTCGGTCCGATGAGCGGGCTGATCTGTGGGGAGAACTCGAACCCGCTCGCCGTCTTCGCGCTCACCGCCGAAGCCACGCGAATCCATGTGATGAGCTGGCCGAACCATTTTCCCACGAGCGGCGATCCGATGCGGAACCGGGTCTCGGTGGACAGCCAGGCCTTCGCCCAAGTCAGCAAGGCGTTCGT
>JACQTM010000257.1 GCA_016210825.1 Hyphomicrobiales bacterium | reverse complement strand
TGCAACGCGATTTCGCGCGACGGGACGATCAAAATGGCCGACAGCAACGCCGACGTGAAGAAGCTTCCCTTCGAGCGCGCGATCGAAGAGCTCGAATCGATCGTCAAGAGCCTGGAAAAAGGCGACGTGGCGCTCGAGAAATCGGTTGAGATTTACGAGCGCGGCGAGGCGCTCAAGCGCCGCTGCGAGGAGCTCTTGGCCCAGGCTGAGGCGCGGGTGAACAAGATCGTGCTCGATACCTCGGGCAAGCCGAAAGGAACCGAGCCGTTCGACGTCGATTGACCGCGGGGACGAATTGCACCTGTGGCAGCTTGTATGTCACTGTAGAGCTTGAATAAGAGGCCGCCTGGAGTAGCCCGTTCGTGTTGCAACCCGCAAAAACGCCCCTGCTCGACCGTATCCATACGCCTGCTGACCTGCGCGCGCTCCCCGCCGCCAACCTGCCGCAGCTCGCGGCCGAACTGCGCACCGAAACGATTGATGCCGTGGCCGTCACCGGCGGTCATCTTGGCGCCGGGCTCGGCGTGATCGAACTCACGGTGGCATTACATTATATATTCGATACGCCAAACGACCGTTTGGTCTGGGACGTCGGCCACCAAGCCTATCCCCACAAGATCTTGACAGAGCGGCGTGACCGTATCCGCACCTTGCGTCAGGGCGGCGGGCTCTCGGGCTTTACCAAGCGCGCCGAAAGCGAATACGACCCCTTTGGCGCCGCGCATTCCTCGACCTCGATCTCGGCCGGGCTCGGCATGGCGGTGGCGCGCGATCTCGAAGGCCGCGCCAATAACGTCGTCTGCGTGATCGGCGACGGCGCGATGTCTGCCGGCATGGCCTATGAGGCGATGAATAATGCCGGCGCGATGAATTCGCGGCTGATCGTCATCCTCAACGACAACGACATGTCGATCGCCCCGCCGGTTGGCGCCATGTCCGCTTATCTCGCGCGCCTGATCTCCGGCAAGACGTATCGAACGCTGCGCGATATCGGCAAACAGCTGGCTCACCGCCTGCCAAAGTTCTTCGAGGAAAAGGCCGTGCGCGTGGAAGAATTTGCCCGCGGCTTCTGGACCGGCGGCACACTGTTCGAGGAGCTCGGCTTCTTTTATGTCGGTCCGATCGATGGCCATAACCTTGACCATCTGCTCCCCGTTCTGCGCAACGTGCGCGACGCCAAGGCTGGGCCGATCCTCGTCCATGTCGTCACGCAAAAGGGCAAGGGCTATCCGCCAGCCGAAATTTCTGCCGACAAGTATCACGGCGTGGTCAAGTTCGATGTCGCGACCGGCGCCCAGGCGAAATCGAAAACGCATGCGCCGGTCTACACCAAGGTTTTTGCCGAGAGCCTGATCAAGGAAGCGCGCAAGGACGACAAGATCGTTGCGGTCAGCGCCGCGATGCCGTCCGGCACGGGGCTCGACATCTTCGCTGCCGAATTTCCCAAGCGCTTCTTCGACGTCGGCATCGCCGAGCAGCATGCGGTGACTTTCTCGGCGGGGCTTGCAACCGAGGGCTTAAAGCCTTTCGCCGCGATCTATTCGACCTTCCTGCAGCGCGCCTATGACCAGGTGGTGCATGACGTCGCGATCCAATCGCTCCCGGTGCGCTTCGCCATTGACCGCTCCGGTCTCGTCGGCGCCGATGGGCCAACGCACGCGGGCGCCTTTGACGTCGCCTATCTCGGCTGCCTGCCGCGCTTTATCGTCATGGCGGCGGCGGACGAGGCCGACCTCGTGCACATGGTGGCGACCGCGGCTGCCATCGACGACCGCCCCTGCGCTTTCCGCTATCCGCGTGGTGAAGGCAGGGGTGTGGCGATGCCCGAGGAAGGCAAGCCGCTCGAAATCGGCAAGGGCCGCATCGTGCGCGAAGGCACGAAGGTCGCACTGTTGTCCTTCGGCGCACGGCTTTCGGAATGCCTGAAAGCCGCCGACGCGCTCGCGGGCTTCGGGCTCTCGACCACGGTCGCGGACGCACGCTTCGCCAAACCGCTCGACACCGAGATGGTGTTACGCCTTGCGCGCGAGCACGAAGTGCTGATCACCATCGAGGAAGGCGCTATCGGCGGTTTTGGCTCCTATGTCATGCAGGCGCTGGCCGAGAATGGCGCGCTCGATGCCGGCGTCAAGCTGCGCGCAATGGTTCTGCCGGACATCTTTATCGACCAGGATTCGCCCGCCGCCATGTACGCCAAGGCCGGCCTCGACGCGCGCGGCATCATCGCCAAGGTGTTCGAGGCGCTCGGCAAGGATATCGCGATGGAGACGGTCAAACTGGCGTAGATTCTGTCATCGCCCGGCTTGACCGGGCGATCCAGTAACCCCGGTATGGATGACACGCTGAGCGCAAATTGCTGCGCTGGCGAATACTGGATGTCCCGCTTTCGCGGAGCATGACAGGAAGAAATGACCGAACGCCTCGTCATCTCCCGTATCGGTCATCGCGGCGACGGCATCGCCGATGCGCCGGAGGGACCGATTTACGTTCCCTACACACTGCCCGGCGAGACGGTCGAGGTCGAACCGGTCGCGGGTCATCCCGACCGCCGGCATTTACTGCGCGTCATCGCGCCGAGTGCCGAGCGCATTGCCGCCTTCTGCCCGCATTTTGGCGTCTGCGGCGGCTGCGCCATTCAGCACTGGCGCGAGCCACATTATCGCGCGTGGAAGCGCGAGCTCGTGGTCAATGCACTAAAACAAGCGGGAATCGACGCTGCAGTTGGCGATTTGATCGACGCCCATGGCGAAGGACGCCGCCGCGTGGTGCTGCATGCGCGCCGAAGCGATCACGACGTCTTCGAAGTCGGTTTTGCAGCCCTGCGCGCGCATCATCTCGTTGACATAGACCGCTGTCCGATTTTGGCGCCCTCGCTGGCCGGCGCGATAGAAGCCGCATGGGTGATCGCCGAGATTTTACAACCGCAGCGCAAGCCCCTCGATATCCATGTCACCGCGACCGACGCCGGCCTTGATATCGACGTACGTGGTTCCGGCCCGCTGACAACGCCGCTCGGCGCGAAGCTCGCCGCCGTCGCTTCGACCCTGACATTGGCGCGGCTGACGCGCCACGGCGAATTGGTCGCACAGTGCGCGACGCCAACGATCAAAATGGGCCGCGCCATCGTGCCCCTGCCGCCGGGCGCCTTCTTGCAGGCGACCGCTGCGGGCGAAGAAACCCTCGCCCGGCTCATCGTCGAATGCACGCCGAAGGCAAAGGCCGTGGCCGATCTGTTCGCCGGCGTCGGCCCGTTCGCGCTGCGCCTTGCCGAGCGTGCGCGCGTGTCGGCGGCCGATAGCGACGAAGCGGCCCTTGGCGCGCTCGAACGCGCCGCGGCGACGACCGCCGGACTTAAGCCGATCGAGACGCAGCGGCGCGACCTGTTCCGAAACCCGTTCATGCCGCAGGAATTTCGAAGCCTCGATACGGTGATTTTCGACCCGCCCCGACAGGGCGCGGAGGCTCAAGCTCGCGCCCTGGCAAAAAGCGCGGTGCCGCTCGTCGTTGCGGTTTCGTGCAATCCGTCAACCTTCGCGCGCGATGCACAAATCCTGATCGCGGGTGGTTATCGCCTCGGCCGCGTCATCCCGGTCGATCAATTTCGCCACTCGGCACATGTGGAAATCGTGGCACCGTTCGCCCGCTAAATTTCAGCGGAAATCGACGCCGCCCCAGCGCTGCTGCCACATCCGCTCGCCGATGGTGCATGACATGCGTGGCTTCTCGGCGGAAACGGGCGTGATACGCCGATCTGGCGCCCGGCCCGCGATTTCAAGGATCAGCTTGGTGCGCGTGGCTTCGATGAATTTTTCGCGCGCCTTGATCGGAATCACGAAGGCGCCCGGCCCGCCGATGACGCAATCCTCGTAATAGTTGTCAAGTTCCTCGATATCGAGCGTACCCGGGTTTGCGCGCTTGATCATGATCGGCAGGCCGTTGATGGTGATGCCCTTGGCGGTTATTTCGTCGCGAACGGGAGTGACCAGCGGGCCGTTGTTGTTGGCGCCGTCGCCGGAGACATCGATGACGCGGCGGATGCCGCGAAAACCGCTCGCCTCGAACAGCGGCATCGCGAACAGCAACGCACCGGAAATAGATGTGCGCGACGCGCGCCGGATTGGCGCACTCTTCAACTCGGTGGTGAATGCATCCGCCGTTTCCGGCCCGTCGATCAGCCGCCAGGGAACGACGATTTTCTGATCGTTGGATCCCGCCCATTCGAAATATGTAACGGCGATCTTCCCGTGCATGCCCTCCCTGAGCGCACGCATAAACTCGACCGAGGTCAGGGCCTCGATATAACCTTCACGCTGCAATGCCTGTTCGTCCGGATCCATCGAATAGGAGATGTCGACCGCAATGACGAGTTCGACATCGACAGCCACCGTGGCATTCGACTTCTGTGCCAGCGAAAAGCCGGGTGCCGCGGCGAATGTCGCGCCGATCATGCCGGTCACGACCGCCACCGCGCCGGCCGCAGCCAAGATTGAAAGGATCCATCTACGCCGCATCATTGGTTTTCTCCCTAAACGAATCGAATGCTGGCATGGCAACCGGGCAAGGGAAAGGCTGATGTACGGCAATCAGAGTTTCAATGCCGCATCCGGCGCGGTGTAGGGAAGGCTCAGAGCATCGGCGACAGCGCGACAGGTGACGCGGCCTTCGTGAATGTTGAGGCCGTTGCATAAATGCGGATCCTCGGAGAGCGCGCGCCGGACGCCCTTGCCGGCAAGCGCCAGCACGAATGGCAAGGTCGCGTTGTTAAGCGCAAAGGTCGATGTGTGTGCCACGGCTCCGGGCATATTGGTGACGCAATAATGCACGACGTCGTCGACCACATAGGTCGGCTGCGAATGGCTGGTCGGACGCGAGGTTTCCGCGCAGCCGCCTTGATCGATCGATACGTCGACGATCACCGATCCCGATTTCATCGCCCTGACGGTTTCCCGGGTGATGAGTTTTGGCGCCGACGCCCCGGGGATAAGAACCGAGCCGATGACGAGATCGGCGCGCCGGCAAAGCGTCTCGACCGCGTCGCGGGTCGAGATCGCGGTATGCACGCGGCTGCCAAATTGTGTACTGACATGACGCAGCGATTCGGGACTGCGCGCAACCATGGTGACGTCCGCGCCCATGCCGACGGCGATGAGTGCGGCATTACTGCCCACAACCCCGGCGCCAAGGATGAGAACGTCCGCCGGCGCCACCCCCGTCACACCGCCAAGCAGCACGCCGCGTCCGCCATGCGGCTTTTCCAGCCAATAGGCGCCGACATGTGGCGCCATGCGGCCCGCAACTTCCGACATCGGCGTGAGTAACGGCAATGTGCCCCGTGGATCAGTGACCGTTTCATAAGCAATCGCCGTGACGCCGCTCGCGATGAGTTCCTCGGTCTGCGCCCGGTCAGGCGCGAGGTGCAGATAGGTGAACAGCGTCTGTCCGCGTTTGAGCTTGCGCCGCTCGCCGGACAGCGGCTCCTTGACTTTCACGATCATTTCGGCGCGTTCGAAGATATGATCCGCGCCCTCAACGATTTCGGCCCCGGCGGCCTGGTAGTCGGAATCGGCGATACCAGCGCCCGCGCCCGCACCAGCCTGCACGATGATCGCGTGACCGCCAGCCTTTAGTTCACGCACGGTCGAAGGCACAAGACCAACGCGGAATTCGTTATCCTTGATCTCCTTGGGCACTCCAACCAGCATGGTAAGCCTCCAAGCAACGCCGTGTGCGAAGCTGTGCCTAACCCTCGATCGCTTCCGTACCGACAATCTCGATACCAAAGCCGGCGAGCCCCACGTATGTGCGCGTTGACGAAGTCAATAGTCGGATCGAGGAGATACCGAGGTCCTTGAGGATTTGCGCCCCAAGCCCGATCTCGCGCCACTGGCGCGTGCGCGCTGCTTCGGAATCCGTCGCGTCGTTGTGCGGGATCGCGACCGTCGGCACACCGGCCGTGCCGTCGCGCAGGTAGATAATTACACCCCTGCCCTCTTGCTTGAAGCGTCCAAGTACCGCGTTGATGGTCCGGGCGCCGCCGAACACGTCGCCGATTACGTCGGCACGATGCAGTCGCGCGAGAACGTTGCGCCCGTCGCCGATCGAGCCATGGACGAAGGCCATGTGATGCTGCGGATCGAACGGCGTGACATACGCATAGCCCTTCAGTCGTCCGACGGTGGATGCGACCGGAAATTCGCCGACGCGCATCACGAGCTTCTCGCGCGCCTGGCGATAGGCGATGAGATCGGCGATCGAGAGCGATTGCAGGTCGTGCTGTTCCGCGAAAGCCACAACCTGCGGCCCGCGCATGACGCTGCCGTCGTCGTTGATCAGTTCCGCGAGCACGCCGACGCCCGGTAGCCCGGCGAGACGGCAGAGATCCACGCAGGCCTCGGTATGGCCCGAACGCATAAGTACGCCTCCCTCGCGCGCGACCAACGGAAAGACATGGCCAGGCCGCACGAAATCGGTCGCGCCGCTATTGCCGTTGGCGAGCGCACGCACGGTGTTGGTGCGCTCCTCCGCGGAGACGCCGGTAGTCAGCCCATGCCGAACATCGACGGACACGGTGAAGGCGGTGCCGAGCGGCGCGTCGTTGGCCGACACCATTGGATCGAGATGCAGGCGTTTTGCGTCACTTGCGGCGAGCGGCGCGCAAACGATCCCCGATGTGTGGCGGATAATAAAACCCATTTTTTCTTGCGTGCAGAGCGAGGCGGCGACGAAAAGGTCGCCCTCGTTTTCCCGGTCGTCGTCGTCGGTGACGACAACGATCTCGCCGCTGGCGAAGGCGGCGACGGCGGACTCCACGCGCTGTTGATTCTTCAACATCATGCCGCGATCACGCCGGGTTAAGCGGCCAGGACGCTCCCTCGCCGACTTGTCCCCGATGGCGCAGATAGTGATCCGCGATCACACACGCCACCATCGCTTCCCCGATCGGCACGGCGCGGATACCAACGCAAGGATCGTGACGGCCGGTGGTGGCGACTTCAGTTTCACGACCGTATTTGTCAACGGTTTGCCGCGGTTTGAGTATCGAGGAGGTCGGCTTGACGGCAAAGCGTGCGACAACCGGCTGGCCGGTGGAAATGCCGCCCAAAATACCGCCGGCATGGTTGGACAGAAACCGCGGTTTGCCGTCATTGGCCATGCGCATCTCGTCGGCATTCTCCTCGCCGGAGAGCATGGCGGTGGCGAAGCCATCGCCAATTTCGACGCCCTTGACCGCGTTGATGCCCATCAACGCGGAAGCAAGGTCCGCGTCGAGCTTCGCGTAGACCGGCGCGCCGAGGCCCGCGGGCACGCCATCGGCGATAATTTCGATGACGGCGCCGATAGACGAGCCGGCCTTGCGAACGCCGTCGATGTATTCGGCAAAGAAGGCGGCGCTTTCCGCATCGGGAGAAAAGAACGGATTACGCTCGACCTCCGCCCAATCCCATTTGGCGCGGTCGATCTTGTGGGGACCGATTTGCACCAGCGCGCCGCGCACGGTCATGCCCGGCACGATCTTGCGTGCGATAGCGCCGGCGGCGACGCGCGCCGCCGTCTCGCGTGCCGATGCACGCCCGCCGCCGCGATAATCGTGCAAACCGTATTTGACGTCGTACGTATAGCCGGCATGGCCTGGACGATATTTATCCTTGATCGCGGAATAGTCTTTCGTGCGTTGGTCGAGGTTTTCGATCACAAGTGCGATTGGCGTACCGGTGGTCACGGGTTTGCCGGTCGCTTCGTCTTGAAACGTTCCTGACAGGATTTTTACGGTGTCCGATTCCTGCCGTTGTGTCGTGAACCGTGATTGGCCGGGTCGCCGCTTATCGAGATAAGGCTGGATATCGGCTTCGGTCAGTGGAATGCGTGGCGGACAGCCGTCGACCACACAGCCGATTGCCGCCCCATGGCTCTCGCCGAAGGTCGTGAACCGGAACATATGGCCGAACGTATTGAAGGACATGGTGTTTGCCTGTGCGCGGTGTGGTAGCCCGCACCCTTGGCCGGGTCAAATAGAGGCAATTCGTACTGTAAGGCAGCGTGCACCGGTCTTGGCCGTACCATGTTCACCCATTGCGCCGCGTTCTATGCCGCGCAAACGCATCGCGGTTTGGCGCTCGGCATCATTGCATGTGTAAAAATTGTCCCGGATTTTAGACTGCAGCGACTATGACTGAATGCCGATGAATGGCAAGCTGCTTATCCATTAAGATACTGAAATATCAGAGTTAATTACAAAACACAATTGCAGGGTATAGCGATGGGCTGGATGTGAATCGACGGCCGGGCAAAATCCGGCCGCTTTTGTTTCATCTCAATTGCAGGCTGGCCGACCCGGCGATTCAATGTTCATGGGTGTGATGCATATCCGGCGTATGCGGATGCCGGTGCGTCAAGCGATCATGCTCGTGCCAATGGGTGTGCGGCTCGCCTGGCGGATCGCCGGGTGCATGGGCATGCCGGTGGTGCTCATCGTGGACATGCGCGTGCGCGTGCGCCATCGGCAGATGGACGTGCTCATGCTCATGCCGTTCGGTCAGATGCAGCCAAACACCGAATGCCATGAGCAAGCCGGCAACGCCGAGTTGAGCGGTCAACGCCTCGCCGAGCGTCACGACCGCGGCAACGGCGCCAAGAAACGGCGCAGTGGAGAAATAAGCGCTGGTGCGCGCGGCGCCGAGATCGCGCAAAGCCAGCACGAACAGAACAAGACTGACGCCATAACTGAGGAAACCGACCAACCCCGCCGCCGCTATCACATCAACGCCGGGGATTGTGCCACCCGCCCATAGTCCGATTGCAATGTTGATCGGTGCGGCGGCAAGGCCCTTGATCTCCACGATTTGTAGCGGGTCGGCGAGCGAAACCTTGCGCGTTAAATTATTGTCGAGCCCCCAGGCGGCGCAGGCGCCGAGAATTGCAAGTGGTCCGGACAGCATTGCGAAGGTCGGTTGCCCGGTCCACGACAAAACGGCGGCGCCGGCGACGAGACAGAGCATGCCGAGCGCAATCCGGCGATTAAAATGCTCGCGAAAGATAAACCAGGCCAATAAAACCGTTGCCGCGCCCTCGAAGGCGAGCAGAAGTGAGGCGGCAGAGGCCTCTGTGCGCACGAGGCCGACCATGAGCAGCAGCGGGCCGATCACACCGCCGGCGACGATGGCACCCGCGAGCCAGGGCAGATCGGTGCGTGTTAATTTCGCTTCAGTAGCGCCTGCGCGGAAAATTCCAGCACGAAGCCGGCGCAGTATGGCAACTCCCAACCCGGCGCCGAGATAAAGCAGGCCGGCAAGCAGAATAGGATGGATCGTACCGAGCAGCGCCTTGGCCGCCGGCGTTGAAACTCCGAACAGCGCTGCGGAGATCAAGGCAAGGATTGCGGCACGGCGGTTCATTGCGCATCCATGATGGTCAGCGCCGTAAAAACGTCATCGATGCCCAAAGGCTCGTCCAATGTGCATCCTCGCCGGGCTTAGGCTCAAGCATGTGAACCGCATTGAGTAGCCACGGCCCCGAAAGCGGCACGGCGATCGAGGCGCGGCCGTCGGCATCGGTGCGAAAATTGTTGCGCTTGTCCGGTTCTGCCTTGGCGATGGCGGTAATCTGGATGCCTTCGATTGGCTTGCCCTCGTGGAGAATGCGAACCGGCAACTGTTCGCCGGCGGCAAGCGAGTAAGGGTTGCGCAAGGCTACGATTTCGAGCGGCATTCCCGTGGCGCGATCCTCGCCCTTGCTCCCGCCGCCGACATCGATCAAGAGCTTCGCGCAACGCGAATAGAGCTCCTTGATGCCGGTTATCGGCTTGCCAGCGCTGCGGTGCACGGGCGCGATGCGCTGCAGACCCTCCAATTCAAGATAAGCCTCGAACTTTTCCCAAGTTTCAAAGCTGAGCTTTTCCGGCGTGCTGTAGTGCGCCATCACGATGAGTCCCGGGTTTGTGAATTTCATCACCACCGCGGGATCATCGCCGTCGACACCCTTTACCGGTTTCTCGC
>JACQTM010000256.1 GCA_016210825.1 Hyphomicrobiales bacterium | reverse complement strand
GACGGATGTCACGCCGCGCTATTGCGAATCGGATCCACTCGAGGGCGGTAAGCAGGCCGTCGCTGAAGCTTGGCGAAACCTGACTGCAGTCGGCGCAACGCCGCTCGCGCTTACCGACAATCTCAATTTCGGCAATCCAGAGCGGCCGGAAATCATGGGTCAGTTCGTCGGCTGCGTACGCGGCATCGCCGAGGCCTGCAAGGCACTCGATTTCCCGGTCGTCTCAGGAAATGTGTCGCTCTACAACGAAACCAATGGCCGTGCGATTCTGCCAACCCCCACAATTGGGGGTGTTGGCCTGCTCAACGATTTTATGAAGTCGGTTAATCTTCGATTCAAGTCCGAGGGCGAAGCGATTCTATTGATTGGAGAAACCAAAGGCTGGCTCGGCCAATCGCTGTATCTGCGCGACATCTGCGGGCGCGAGGAGGGAGCGCCGCCGCCGGTCGATCTTGCGGCGGAAAAGCGCGTCGGCGATTTTGTTCGCGGCTTGATCGGCGAGGGGCACCTAACCGCGGTTCACGATGTCTCCGACGGCGGCTTGCTCGTCGCGCTCGCGAAAATGGCATTGGCGTCCGGCATCGGCGCCATGCTTGACGCCGCGCCGGAAGGCATCCCGGCGCACGCCTTCTGGTTCGGTGAGGATCAGGCACGCTATGTGGTGACGATTGCGCAACAGGATTGCGCCGCGGTGGTGGCGCGCGCCACATCCGTTCGCGTTCCGGTGCAAAGGCTCGGCGTAACCGCCGGCCGGACGTTGATTCTCCCGGTCGAGCACCCCATTCTGATAGAGACGCTCAAGGAGCACTTCGAAGGCTGGCTGCCGCGCTACATGGCGGAAAGCCCGGCGTGAACGAACTTCAAGAGGTCCGGCTGCCATGCCGATGGACGCGGGCGAGATCGAGAGGCTGATTCGGGCGAAGATTCCCGACGCCAAGGTGACGATCCGCGATCTCGCAGGCGATGGCGATCACTATGCCGCGACCGTGATCGCGGAAAGCTTTCGCGGCAAGTCGCGTGTGCAGCAGCATCAGTTGGTTTATGCCGCGCTCAAGGGCCAAATGGGCGGAACGCTCCACGCGCTTGCGCTGCAAACCGGGGTGCCCGATGGCACGGCACGTTGATTAGTCGGTGTGCCCTCTGGGATAAAGGGGTGACCTGCGTTACATATAACGCCGAATGCTGCGGGGACGCATGCCAAGCGTCCAGCGTGGCCGCCGCGATACAAGGACATGATCCATGGGAATCGAGCAATTCATCGACAACGAAGTAAAAAGCAACGATATCGTGCTATTCATGAAGGGCACGCCGCAATTTCCGCAATGCGGGTTTTCCGGCCAGCTCGTGCAGATCCTCGACCATCTCGGGGCGCCATATAAGGGCATCAACGTGCTCGAATCCGACGATTTGCGGCAGGGTATCAAGACCTATTCGCAGTGGCCGACCATCCCCCAGCTCTATGTAAAGGGCGAGTTCGTAGGCGGCTGCGACATCGTCCGCGAGATGTTCCAGGCCGGCGAATTGCAGGGCTTGCTCAAGGACAAGGGCGTGCCGACACGGGATCGGGCAACGGCCTGACGCCATATTAATGCAATGCGATCGCCGCGGGTTTGCCCGCGGCGAACGCGTTCTGGATATCGCGATTATGCGATGTCTACCGGCGGCGGCGCGGCGGGGTGATAATGTCTTCCGTTCCGCGCACCCGGCGCATAATCAGATAAATGATTGTCACGACAATCACGATGCCGACGAGCCCAGCGCCCCCGGCACCGCTCGTGAATTTCGTGACGTTTTCCATAACTGACGTGACGTAGGCGCCGGCGCCTTGGCCCAGCAGAAGCGAGATCAGGACAAGCGACAGGACCGCCTGAAATCCGAGCTCGACGAACTCCCAGAGAAACCGCTTGGCGGTGGCGAGGTGGTTCCACATGGTGCAAACCCCAATATATTGGCCTAAGGCCAATGAGCGGGTGGGGAGCCCAAGCTCCCCACCCAGGTTACTTCACCGTAACACGAAGTTCAGATCTGAACCGGTCAACTCTCGGCGTCAGGCCATTTTCCGATTGGAGAACAGCCAGAGGATGATGCCAAGGGCGATCAGGCCGACCAGGCCATTTGCGCCAAGGTCTTTGACCAAAGCCATGATGTTGCCGACGACATTACCGACGAACGGCAGGTTCGTGCCAACCAGCAATGCGGCAACGATCGCCAGCGCCAGCAGCATGAGCCCGACTTCAGTCAACGCACCGATCCAGGATTTCAAGCTTTCCAAGCCTTTCATAGCGATTCTCCCCTAGGACATGTGCCCTCATTGATTCTCAAGCACGCCGTGACACATTCCACGAAAAACCTACTAAATATAGCCTTAAGTATCAAGGTACACACAAAACTTGCTGTGCGTTGCGTAATGCCTCGCACACGACGGAGTTCGCGGATCGCATCATGCGATCCGCGCAATACCCGGGCGAGATTGACGATTTTTGTCGGACTGTTGGCGCGGCCAAAGATCAGCGCGAGTAGTATTCGACAACGAGGTGGGGCTCCATCATCACTGGATAGGGCACCTCGTTCGGCAGCGGCACGCGCGCGAGCTTCGCCGTCATCTTATTGTGGTCGGCTTCGATGTAGTCCGGCACGTCACGCTCGGCCAAAGCCACCGCTTCGAGCACCAGCGGCAGCTGACGCGAGGCTTCCTTGACTTCGACGACGTCGCCAACCTTCAAACGGGCGCTCGGAATGTTTACACGGCGGCCGTTCACCTTCACATGGCCGTGGTTGATGAACTGCCGGGCGGCAAAAACGGTGGGGACGAACTTGGCGCGATAGATCACCGCGTCGAGCCGGCGCTCGAGAAGGCCGATCAGGTGCGCGCCGGAGTCGCCCTTGAGGCGGATCGCCTCCTGATAGATGCCGCGGAACTGCTTTTCGGAGATGTCGCCGTAATAACCCTTGAGCTTCTGCTTGGCTTTGAGCTGGACACCGTAGTCGGAGAGCTTGCTCTTGCGCCGCTGGCCGTGCTGGCCGGGGCCGTATTCGCGCCGGTTGACCGGGCTCTTGGGCCGCCCCCAAATGTTTTGGCCCATGCGGCGGTCGAGTTTGTATTTGGCTGTACTGCGCTTGGTCATCGCGTCCTCTTGGATGGCAACGAGTGAGTGAGGAAACGCGCCCTCCTCTGTCCCGGGTGACCCCGGAATCGACAGGTCCCTGAGCCAAAGCGCTGGCGCGGACCGCGGGTCGCGAAACGCCCCAGGAAAAAACCCTGGGGCGCGCGGGTTTTAGGGGGAAAGGCATGGGGTGTCAAACAACGCCCGCAAGCCAGTCACGCATCGGTTCACGAAATAGAATGAGTTAACTGATGGTTGCACCGTAGGCTGGAGTATCGTCCTGGTTTTAGGTCGTCCTTGTCTTGATTACGGCGCTTATCGCCGCCGTAAGTGAGGGCGAGGGCTGCCGCCCCGATGTGAAATGCAGGAACGCCGGTGACAGCGCTCTGCCGTCAATCTCCGCCTCTTGCGCCGGCCCGAGCAGTTCCACCGCTCGCCGGGCGATAGCCGGGGCAGGGTCGACAAAGGTCACATGCCAAGGCGAAAGCCGTTCGAGATGGGCGAGCAAGAGGGGGTAATGCGTGCAGGCAAGCGCCACAATGTCAGTGCGCGCGCCATTCCTCTCCACGAAACAGGGCGCGATCTCACGTGCGATTTCGGCGTCGTCCATGGGCTCGCCGCGCATGTGCGCTTCCGCGAGCGGCGCCAGGCGCGACGAACCGACCAGCGTCACCGCGCAGCCCCCACCGAAGTCGCGGATCAACGCCTTGGTATATTCGCGCGTCACCGTTGCCTCGGTGCCGAGCACGGAGACGAGCTTGCTGCGCGAGGCCGCGCAAGCCGGCTTGATCGCCGGGACGGTGCCGACAAAGGGGACGGAAAAGCGCGCGCGTAAATCTGACAACACGAGGGTGGACGCGGTGTTGCAGGCGACGACGACGAGATCGGGACGATGCCTGCCGATCAAATCGCTCATCACGGCGATGACTCGCGCGGCAAGTTCGTCCTCGGTGAAGCGGCCATAAGGGAAGGCGTCGTCGTCGGCGGCATAGACCAGCCGCGTGTCCGGCCGCAGCCTCGCGATCTCGCGATGGACGGTGATCCCGCCAAGCCCTGAATCGAAGACGAGAATGGTCGGCGCCGTCGCCATGTCGTCCCTTCCGGGCCCGCGGTGGTTGCCTGATTCGCCCGCGGCACTAAGATAGCGCCGTCGTTAAAGCACAAATCTTACCGGTGGAGGACTCAATGAGGGCGATATTGATTGCGGCATTGACCTGTTTTGCACTCGCGCTCGCAGCCGATGCGTCGTTCGCGGCTGCGAAAAAGAAATCGCTTGCGGGGGCCAAATGCAGCCCCGGCGGTGCGAGCTGTACGGTCGAATGCGGTCCGTCGGGCTGGTGCAACCGTATGGTCTGCACGAATGCCGGCAAGTGGGAGAAGCGAATCACCGATTGCTGGGGCCCGGCTTGTCCGGCGAAGTGCTGATCGGGCACAACGATTTTCCATTGCACATCAGCCCTGCCCCGGTGGCAGGGCTTTTCGTTCATACACCGTTCATGCCGCGACGGTTTTCCTCCCCGACGCCGGGACGTTGCATGTCCGCTGCGTCACGGGACTGACTTGATGCCGCGCTTTCTTTACACAGCTATGGGGGAATCCATGAAATATCTGACGATTGCGGCGCTCGCGGCGTTGTCGCTCGCGCTCGCATCCCAACCGTCCTTCGCCGCAAAGAAGGCGAAGGCTACGGCTAAAGCCTGCACCGAGGCTTCGTATTGCCATGGCAGCTGCGATGCGACCGGCTGGTGCCAGCCGATGCGTTGTGTCGGCGGCAAGTGGGTCGCCCGCCCGTTCAAGTGCTGGGGCCCGGCCTGCGTCACGGCGAAATGTGGATAGCCTGGCACCTCTCTTTATTTCGCTGTTGAAAGCCCCACTGCGTGCGGGGCTTTCGTTTTTGCCATCATGGGCGTCACGTACCGACGCGCAAAGGCGCGTGCATTTTGCGCAAATCGGCGAGTACGGAAAGCGCGACGATCTTTCCAGTTTTCGGGTTTTCCGATGGCACGTTTTCGATCGACAGGGTAAAACGCGCGGCGTCAGCATCGACTTCGATCGTGTGGCAATTGCGCTCCACGCCAGGATCCGCCCAGATCTCGATCGTCGTTCGGTCCGGCCCGATTCCAGCGAGTGACAAAGCTGCGACCACGTTGACATTGGCGGGAAAGCCCGCGGCCGCCGCGCGCGCGGTGCCGCTGAACACCCGTTTCGGCGCGGTCAATCCCTCGATCGAAATATTGTTGGCGACAAGATAGGGCGCACCGGCAAGGCCGCGCGGCGGTTTGCGTGTGACCATTCGTACCGATCGCACCTCGCCTTCGGCGGCGGCGGCAACGGCGTCGAGCCCCAGCAGGCCGCCCGTCGGTACGAGGATGCGTCCGCCACGCGCTTTCGCAAGCTCGATCAAATCCGGCCGTGGCAACAGCGCGCCGGCACTGAGCACCATGACCTGCTTGCCGGCTTCCAGCATCGGCCGGCAGATGGCTTCCAGGATCGACGCCGGCGCGCATTCGACGGCGAGATCGGTGTGATCGGGCAGGGCGGAAAGTTCGACCAGCGGGCAGGCGATCCGTTGCGCATCGAGCCAGGTTTGCGCCTTCGCACGGTCGCGCGCGGCGATGGCGGAAAGCGTCAGGCCGGGAATGCCGCCGGCAAGCTTGCGCGCCAATTCGCGCCCAATGGTGCCGAGGCCCGCGATGGCGATGCGGGAAAAGGGAGCCATCGAATTCATCGTTGTGTCTATGCCACGCCTATAAAATGGACCGCGCCGGTCAAAGCCTGACACTCTCGATGACCGTCCAGCCGAACTCCTTCAACCGGCGCCTGGCGAGCGGCGTCGCCTGCCCGGTGATGCGCAGCTCGGCGCGGCCGGTGCTTCCGCTTGCTTTACGCTGCGCGCTTGCCGCGCCAAGCGTGCGAGCCGTCGTCTCGGTCCATGAAATCGCATCCACCGGCCAAAGCCCGATAACTCCGCCGTCTGCCAGCCGGTTGAAGGGAAAATCACCGAGCCAGACAAAGTCGCGAAGCGCGCGAGTTTTCGCCTGGTAGGCTGCAAGCATCTCGGCATGGACGCGCATGAAATAAGCTGCATCGCGATTGCTTACCTTGGCGGCGCGGGCGATGATAATCGGCCGGCCTTCTACGGCGCCGAGTGACTCCAGTGCCACCACAAGCGCGGTGATGTCGACCATGGTGTAATTGCGGTTGGCGATCAGCGCCTCGGTCGTGCTGCTGTCGACGCCGAGTGCCGCGAGCTTGCCGCGGTTCAAGTCCATCAATTGCGCGGCGGTATAGTCGCGCGCGTATGTAGTGACGTTGCTGCTGGTCGAGACATTGGAGATGACGATGCCGGCGGCACCCGGTATAGCCATCAGCGCGCCGCTCACCACGAGGCCGCCGCCGGCGGCCGCCTCCGACAACCGGTCCATCCGCACTCTTAACGGCTCGAAATCCGTGTAGGGATCGACACCGATCTTTTCCGCAAGCTCGCGTTTCTTCTTGATAACGCCGAACATACTGGCCATCGGGTCGTCGGGTGTCCTACCGGCATTGGCGACGCCTGACTGGAACTGGCCCATCAGCATGCCGGCCCCAGCCAGCGTGTTGCCAAGCGTCTGCAGCGGATTGGTGACGAGCTCGCCGGCAAATTTAATCGGGCTTAAGCCCGCTTCGGCAAGCGCCTTGTTG
>JACQTM010000249.1 GCA_016210825.1 Hyphomicrobiales bacterium | reverse complement strand
GTCGGTAACGGCGCTTTCGGTGATGAAGCTACTGCCCTATCCGGCGGCAAGCCATCCCTCCGGTTCGATCCGGTTCAAGGGCGAGGAATTAATGACGATGTCGGAGCGCGATATCCGTCGCGTGCGTGGCAATGACATCACCGTTATTTTCCAGGAGCCGATGACGTCGCTCAATCCACTGCATACGATCGAGAAACAGATTGGAGAGATTCTGTTGCTCCATCGCGGCATCGGCGGCGAGGCCGCGCGCGCGCGCATCGTCGAATTGCTAATGCAGGTCGGAATTCCGGACGCGGTGGGGCGCCTTGCGAGCTATCCGCACCAGCTGTCCGGCGGTCAGCGCCAGCGCGTGATGATCGCGATGGCGCTTGCGAATGAGCCCGATCTGCTAATCGCCGATGAACCGACGACGGCGCTGGACGTCACCGTCCAAGCTCAAATCCTCAAACTTCTCAAAGACATACAGCGGCGGCTCGGGATGGCCGTGCTGTTCATCACCCACGATCTCGGCATTGTGCGCAAACTCGCCGACCGCATCTGCGTGATGAAGGAAGGTAAAATCGTCGAGCAAGGGGACGTCGCGCGCGTCTTCTCGGCGCCGGCACATCCCTATACGCGCGCATTGCTTGCCGCTGAGCCGAAGCCCGACCCGGCGCCAATCAAGCCGGATGCGCCAACCGTAATCGAAACCAATGGCTTGAAAGTCTGGTTCCCGATTCGCCGCGGCGTTCTGCGCAAGACCGTGGGCCACATCAAGGCAGTGGACGGCGTCAGCATAAACCTGCGCAAAGGCGAGACGCTCGGCGTCGTCGGCGAATCCGGTTCGGGCAAGACGACGCTTGGTCTTGCGATCCTGCGTCTCATCTCGTCCGACGGCCCGGTAGTGTTCATGAGCCATTCCATTCAGGGCTTGAGGTTCAGGGCGATGCGACCCTATCGCCGTGATATGCAGATCGTGTTCCAAGACTCCTATGGCGCGCTTTCGCCGCGCATGTCGGTGTCTGACATCATTGAGGAAGGCCTTTGGGTGCATCATCCCAAACTGAACGAAGCCGAACGCGAAGAGCGCGTTATTCGCGCGCTCACCGACGTTGGGCTCGATCCCGATACACGTTTTCGCTATCCACACGAGTTTTCCGGCGGTCAGCGTCAACGCATTGCGCTCGCCCGCGCTATCGTACTTGAGCCCACATTCGTCGTGCTCGACGAACCGACCAGTGCGCTCGACATGTTGATCCAGTCGCAGATGGTCGATCTGCTTCGCGAACTGCAGAAGCGGCGCAATCTCACCTATCTCTTCATCTCGCACGATCTTAGGGTGGTCGCCGCGCTAGCGAGCCGATTGCTCGTGATGCGCGCCGGAAAGGTGGTCGAAGAAGGCCCGGCGGTGGATTTGTTTAAAAGGCCGAAGTCGGATTACACGCGCGCATTGTTCGCGGCCGCATTCAACCTCGAGACCGCGCCCGAAGGCGTGGTGGCGCAATAGCGCCTATGCCTTGTGAGCCATAATGGGCGGCGCGATCCTCGTTGCGGTATCTGGGCCGCATGCCGACGAATGGTGCGAGCTATTGCGGACGCACGCACCAGGACGCGACATTCGTCAATGGCCGAATAACGTCGGCAACCCTGCCGACGTCACATGTGCATGCGTGTGGCGCATGCCGCGTGGGTTGCTAGCGGGCTTTCCCAATCTGAAGGCAATCATTGCGCTCAGCGCCGGCGTCGATCATCTGCTCGCGGATCCGGCACTGCCGGATGTACCGATCGCGCGCATCATCCATCGTGATCTCACCATGCGTATGATCGAATACATCGTTCTGCATGTGCTCATGCATCACCGTCGTCAGCGGCGTTACGATGCGCAACAGCGCCAGCGTGTGTGGAAGCCGCACGATCAGCCTCCGGCGAGCGATGTATCCGTCGGCATCATGGGCCTCGGTGTGATTGGTACCGAGGCGGCGAAAGTGCTCGTACAGATCGGTTTCAAGGTCGCGGGGTGGAGCCGAACCGCAAAGAAGGTAAACGGCATCGGTAATTTCCATGGCGCCAATGGGCTCGATGAATTTCTCGCGCGCACGGAAATTCTGGTTTGCGTTCTCCCGGCGACGCCGGAGACCGATGGCATCTTGAATCTTCGGCTATTTCGCAGGCTCAAACGCGATGGCGCGGCCGGAGGGGCGTTTCTGATCAATGCCGCCCGCGGACAATTGCAGGTCGACGCGGATATCGCCGCCGCACTTGAGGAAGGCGTATTGGCGGGGGCGACGCTCGACGTTTTTCCGACGGAGCCCCTAACGCCTGAGAGTCCGCTCTGGAGCCATCCCGCCGTCACCATCACGCCGCATAATGCCGGGGATATCTCACCTCGCGCGCTGATTCGCGATGTCATCGCGCAAATCGAGCGGCTGGAGAGTGGGTTGACCTTGCATCATCTTGTGGACCGCGGGGCGGGATACTGATCGAAATTCTATGCGCCCGTCGTTTCACGACATTTTGATTATTTCCAGTCGAGCGATGCTGCATGAAGGTACGCCATCGTGTTGTCGCTTTGTCCGGACCTCAAGATGAATCGCTACTTGCGGCTGTTGCCGATCGGGTTCTTGCTGGCGTTTGCTAGCGCTGCTTTCGCGCAGCCAGGGCAGCCGGCCTATCTGATCACGGGCACCGACGGAACGCCTGTCGCCAATCATCGCGTCGCGGCCGAGCTTGCGCGCGACATCGAGCGGCTGCCAGGCATCGTGATCGCCGGAAACCCGAAAGGCGATGTCACGCTCGTCGAATTCTACGATCTCAATTGCCCTTACTGCCGCCGGGCGGCGAGCGATCTCGACGCCATGCTCAAGACCGACAAGGATTTACGGCTCGTGCTTGTGCCATTTCCGGTACTGGGTGTCCCCTCGATTTTGGCGTCGCGCGTCGAGCTGGCGGTCAGGAAGATCGCAACACCGCAGCAATTCTACGAATTCCATCACAAACTATATGCTGGGCGCGGCGTGATCGACGGCAATCGCGCACTGGCGGCCGCCAAGGATATGAATCTGGATACGAGTAAACTCATCAGTCTCGCTAACGAAGACGATATCACCGAGACGATGAAGGCTCACGTCAGGCTCGGTAACGCTTTAAAGCTCATGGCTACACCGGCCTACGTCATCAAGGACGTTGCCATCCTCGGTCATCCCGGCCGCGCTCCGCTGGAGCGCGCGACCGCTTCCGTACGCAAATGCGGCCGCGTCGTCTGCTGAAACGGATCAGCGTTGCGGATCGAGGTGCTTGACACTCGTTAGTTCGGCGCCAGTGGCGCGAATTCGCAAAATTGCCTCGGCGGCCGGTTCGATCGCAACCGCCATGTGGAAAGCATTGGCATGGACGATCGTTTGCGCATTGCGCGCGATAGCGACATGGCCCTTCCAGAACAAGAGGTCGCCCCGCGTGAAAGTGGCACGCTCATGGACGCGGGTGCCGACGGCATCTTCCTGCATATCGCTGTCGCGCGGGCAGCTAATGCCGCACGCGGCGAGAGAAATTTGCACGAGGCCGGAACAGTCGATCCCGAAATTCGTCTTACCGCCCCAAAGATAAGGCGTTCCGACGAACCGCTCCGCAACGCTGATGAAATCGGTCTCGAATTCTTCTATTGGCGCGAGATGCGTGTGCGGAATGAATCCACCCGATGACGCAATCGCGAACCCGTCATTGCTGCGCACAGTTGCGATCCGCGCGCCAAATGGAACAGTGCCGATCGGCGGCAACTTGATGTCAGGTCCTGGAAAAACAAGGGTGCGCAGGGCCGCCACTTTGTGTGTCGGCGAAAGTCCAGGCACGGTCAGTGCATTGGCTGACATCCAGCCAACGTATCCGTCAGCCTGAAGTTGCACCCAGCTCCAACCCTCCTCCGTCGTTTCATAAACGGTGACGCGTTCGCCTTTGAGCGCTTCGGTTTCAAGTGGCGCTTCATGGGACGGTGCGCGGCGAAGCGGCGCTTGTGCGTCAATAACTTCGCGTATCTCGCCGTCGGCGAATCGCGCCGCATGGACTTTGCCTTGCAGATGTGTTGCGGCAAGGTCTGGGCGCGCCGGCGTCAGGCGGGGATCGAACGCATCCACGGCGTCACCCGTAGCGCGCTTTCAACAGCGCATAGAGGAGCCTTGCCGCCTGACACTCACCGCCTTCTGGACGCCCGGGCTTGGTCGATGGATTCCAGGAATAGACGTCGAAATGCGCCCAGGTCTTTGCGGCCGTGACGAAGCGATTGAGGACTAGCGCGCAGGTGATCGATCCGGCAAAGCTCCCGGATGATACGTTGTTAATGTCGGCAATTTTCGATTCAAGCATCGCGTCGTAGGGCCGCCACAGCGGCAGCCGCCATACAAAGTCATTCTCCGCGGCGCCCATGCGCGTGATCTCGGCGGCTAGGTTTTCGTTCGCGGTGTAGAACGGTGGGAGCTCGGGTCCGAGTGCAACGCGCGCGGCACCTGTCAGCGTGCCCATGTCGACAAGAAAATCGGGCGCCTCCTCGTCCGCGAGCGTGAGTGCGTCGGCAAGTACGAGCCGTCCCTCCGCGTCTGTATTGCCGACCTCGACAGTGATGCCTTTGCGCGACGGATAGACATCGAGTGGCCGGAACGCCCCGCCGGCGACGGAATTTTCCACCGCCGGGATGAGAACGCGCAGCCGTATTTTTAGATCATGATCCATCGCCATATGCGCCAGCGCGAGCGCGGCCGCGGCCCCACCCATGTCTTTCTTCATTAGCAGCATGGCGCTTTCGGATTTAATATCGAGTCCCCCGCTGTCAAAACAAACACCCTTACCGACGATCGTGACTTTCGCATCAGCCGGATTGCCCCAGGTCAGATCGATCAGACGCGGCGGACGCACCGAAGCGCGACCGACTGCGTGAATAAGCGGAAAGTTCCGCGCGAGTAAATCGTCGCCAGTGACGGCCTGCACCATCGCGCCATGACGGGACGCGAGTGCTCGCGCCGCATCCTCAAGCTCGGCCGGTCCCATATCGTTCGAGGGCGTATTGACGAGGTTGCGCGCGAGCGTCACGCCCTCGATGATGCGCGACAATTCCACCCCGTCTACACCTTCAGGAAGAACGAGGCGTGTCTCCTTTGCGTCGGCTTTGCGGTAACGCGCGAATCGATAGGTTCCAAGCGCGAAGGCGAGCGCCGCGAGTCGCACATCGTGTGGCGTATTGGCGAACCGATATAAGCCCGAGGGCAACAGGCTCGGAAGTGCGCCCGGGCGGAAGAGGTTTTTTGCAGCGTCATTGCTATCTTCGATCGCAAACAGGATGCCGCCTAAGCCGCCCTGCGCGTCCGGCATCAAGAGGTGGTGGCCGGCCTTCGGCTCATATCCGGATGCCGCGGTGAATTTTCGCTCCCGCTCTCCGAGCTCCGCGCGGATCTTCGGCCAGCTGATCGGCGTGACAAACCAGATCGGGATCGGCCGCTCGGTGCCGCTAGGCGATTGGAATAACGGATGCATGCAGACTCACCTCGAATCGAGGTCCCCTAACATGGGGTTGGCTGGGGGTGAAGGCGGCCCTTAACTTTTCATTAGGGTTAACATTCTATTGATCCAGGCTCCGCCGGTAGCTGCGCGCATGACCTGCCGGAATGAGGAGCCATGGATCCACGCCATTTCGGTCCACGCCGCCTGCGGAAAGGGGCGCTTACATCGGCGGCCCTTGCCATAGTGCTCGCCGGCACCGTTGCGGGCTGCAAGACAACCCAATCCACAGAGACCACGGGATCGCTTGGCACGCCATCCGTGCCGCATACCGAAGCCGATTGGCGCCGCCAGTCGGAAATTTGGGGCGAGCGTTACCGTGCCAAACCGAATGATCCGCAGGCCGCCATTCAGTACGCCCAGGCGCTTCGTGCGCTCGGGCAACGAAGCCAGGCCGTCGCCGTTCTCGAACAAGCTTCAATTCGCAATCCCAAGGATAACCGTATTCTCGGCGTCTATGGGCGCGCGCTTGCCGATGTGGGCAGCTATTCCCAGGCCCTCGACGTGCTGAGCCGCGCGCATACACCGGATCAGCCCGACTGGCGTATTCTTTCGGCACAGGGCGCCGTGCTCGATCAGATGGGCCGGCACGAAGACGCGCGGCGCCACTATTCGAATGCATTGAAAATCATGCCCGACGAGCCCTCCGTGCTTTCTAATCTCGGGCTGTCCTATGCCTTGTCGAAAAATCTTACCAAGGCGGAGTCAACACTACGACGTGCTGCCGATCAACCAACGGCCGAACCCCGCGTCCGACAGAATCTGGCGTTGGTCGTCGGGCTGCAGGGACGCTTCGCGGAAGCGGAGACGATTGCGCGCGGCGATCTATCGCCAGACCAGGCGGCGGCCAATGTCGCCTATCTGCGGCAGATGCTCGCTGAGAAAAAGGATTGGAAGAAGAAACTCGGAAAGCCGAACGGCCCGCTTACGCCGAAAGCAGATTCTTAATTCTGTTACCCATTCTCCATTCTAACATCCAACAACGCGTGGACGTTTGATGTTGCGCGGCTATTGCAGGGCCATGACGCGGATCGCTGCCGGTCCGAGAATGACGACGAACAATACCGGCAG
>JACQTM010000248.1 GCA_016210825.1 Hyphomicrobiales bacterium | reverse complement strand
GTTCTGGTCGAGGGCGCGCAGCGCGCGAAGGTGCTGCGTTATACCGATCGCGCGGACTATTACGAGTCCGACGCCATCGTTCTTGACGACGAACTTGGCGAACGCATCGAGGTTGAAGCGCTCGCACGTTCGGTCGTTACCGAGTTCGAGAGCTATGTGAAGCTCAACAAGAAGGTCTCGCCTGAGGTCGTCGGCGTGGTCCAGCAGATCGAGGATTATGCCAAGCTCGCCGACACGGTCGCCTCGCATCTTGCCGTGAAAATTTCCGACAAGCAGGTAATCCTGGAGACGGCGAGCGTTCCCACACGCCTGGAAAAAGTACTCGGCCTGATGGAGAGCGAAATCTCCGTGCTGCAGGTGGAAAAGCGCATCCGTACGCGCGTCAAGCGGCAAATGGAGAAGACGCAGCGCGAGTATTACCTCAATGAGCAGATGAAGGCGATCCAGAAGGAGCTCGGCGACGAAGAAGGCAAAGACGAACTTGCCGAACTCGAGGACAAAATCAAGAACACCAAGCTCTCGAAGGAAGCGCGCGAAAAGGCGACCCACGAACTCAAAAAGCTACGTCAGATGTCGCCGATGTCGGCGGAAGCGACTGTCGTGCGCAACTATCTGGATTGGCTGTTGTCGATCCCCTGGGGCAAGAAAACCAAGGTCAAAAAGGACCTCAAGCTCGCCCAGGAGGTTCTCGACAACGATCACTTCGGCCTGGAGAAGGTCAAGGAGCGTATCGTCGAGTATCTTGCGGTCCAGCAGCGCGCCAACAAACTTACCGGCCCGATTCTTTGCCTAGTCGGTCCGCCCGGCGTCGGCAAGACATCGCTCGGCAAGTCAATTGCGCGCGCGACCGGCCGTGATTTCGTTCGTGTGTCGCTTGGCGGCGTTCGCGATGAAGCGGAAATTCGTGGCCACCGGCGCACTTACATTGGATCGATGCCGGGTAAGATCATCCAGTCGATGCGCAAAGCCAAATCGTCGAACCCACTCTTCCTGCTCGACGAGGTGGACAAGATGGGCGCCGATTTCCGCGGCGACCCGTCGTCGGCCTTGCTTGAGGTGCTCGATCCCGAGCAAAATCACACATTCAACGACCACTATCTTGAGGTCGATTACGATCTCTCACACGTGATGTTCATCACGACGGCAAACACGCTCAACATCCCGCCGCCGCTGATGGATCGCATGGAGATCATTCGCATCGCCGGCTATACCGAGGACGAAAAGGTCGAGATTGCGCGCAAGCATTTGATTCCGCACGCGATCGAGAAACACGGCCTCGATTCCAAGGAATGGACGATCGACGACGAGGCGCTGCTGACCGTCATTCGCCGCTACACGCGGGAAGCCGGCGTGCGTAACCTCGAACGCGAGATTTCGACCCTGATCCGCAAAGCGGTGAAGGATCTGATTATCTCGAAAAAGAAAGCAATAAACGTTGAGGCCAAGGACCTTGGCGAGTTTCTCGGTGTACCGAAGTTCCGCTATGGCGAGATCGAGGATGTCGATCAGGTCGGTGTCGTCACCGGCCTCGCTTGGACCGACGTTGGCGTCGAGCTGCTTACTATCGAAGCCGCGATGATGCCCGGCAAAGGCAAGATGACAGTCACCGGCAATTTGCGTGATGTGATGAAGGAATCGATTTCGGCGGCGGCATCATATGTCCGCTCGCGCGCGGTCGCCTTTGGCATCGAGCCGCCGCTGTTCGACAAGCGGGATATTCACGTCCACGTGCCGGAAGGCGCCACGCCCAAGGATGGTCCCTCGGCGGGCGTCGCCATGGTTACCGCCATCGTCTCGGTAATGACCGGCATCCCATCGCGCCGCGATGTCGCCATGACCGGCGAGATTACCTTGCGCGGCCGCGTGCTGCCGATCGGCGGCTTGAAGGAAAAGCTGCTCGCGGCATTGCGTGGCGGCATTAAGACCGTGCTGATTCCAGAGGAAAACGCAAAAGACCTCGTGGAGATTTCCGAGAGCGTCAAGGGTGGTCTCGAGATCATTCCCGTGTCGCGCATGGACGAAGTGCTGGCGCGTGGGCTCACGCGCAAGCCTGAGGCAATTCAGTGGGACGAAATGCAGGCGCCGAAGCCGGCCGAAACTGCGGAACCTGCGGCGGACGAGGAAGGCACCGGCCTCACGGCGCACTGAACACCTTTGATGTGATAAAACGAGCGGCGGCGCCAAGCGCTGCCGTTTCGTTTTATGGGCACGCTTGCCTCGGCCCGGGGCGGGGCGATAATGAAATACGAGGGCGGTTAGCTCAGCTGGTAGAGCATCTCGTTTACACCGAGAGGGTCGGCGGTTCGATCCCGTCACCGCCCACCAGCATTCCATAGGAAAAAATAGCGCGCCGACGCAAACACGCCGGCGCGCATAATTGGAAAGCCCGTCGCACGACAACGCAGCGCGAGGATCAGCCGATCAGATCGACTCTTTCAATTCCTTGGCGGCGCGGAAGGCAACCTTCTTCGAGGCTTTAATCTGAATCGCTTCGCCGGTTGCCGGATTGCGGCCCATGCGTGCGGCGCGCTTGCGCACTTGAAGGATGCCGAGGCCGCCGATGCGGATACGATCACCTTTCTTCAGATGCTTGGTAATGAGCGAAACAAGATCGCCGAGTACCGCTTCGGCCTGTTTCTTGGAGAACTGATGATCCTCCCCGATCTGGGCCGCGAGATGCTTCAGCGTAACGGTGGGTGCTGTCGGTGACTTTGGTGCGTTTGCCATGGGGCCCTCCTGACTTTCAGCCTTGCGAAATAGACGATTCGGGGCCTGTTTGGCGATGTTTTACTGCAGTTCGCCCACAAGCTGTCGGCCCGCTGCGACGGTGATTCGCCACTTTATAGCGGCAATTTTCGCGTCCTTGACTTGGCCTGGGGTGGCCTATAAGTCCGCATAATTCCCCTTTTGGGGGTGTAGCTCAGTTGGTTAGAGCGCTGCCCTGTCACGGCAGAGGCCGCGGGTTCGAGTCCCGTCACTCCCGCCATTCCCGCCATTCCCATATGCCCGTTCCCAGCCGCTACGACACCGGCTTTCTTCTTCTTCGCGTTTGGCAATAGTGGCGCCAGGGCCAAGGTATGCACGCAGCCCAGCGAAGAATGCCGATCCCCGCCATTGCGTTTCCTGCAGCTGCACTGATTTTTGCCGCAGCGCTCTACGCGGCTGGAGGCTCCCTCGACGCGGCGCCGCGCTGGGCCAATCACGCCGTTCCGGCCCTGGCAGCTGCATTGCTGATCGGAAGCGTTTTCTCCGCACTTTGGCACGCTGAAATTGTCGCGCATCGCCTTGGCGAACCATTAGGGAGCTCGCGCTCACACTTTCGGTGACGATCATCGAGGTCACCATCGTGGCATCGATGATGTTGCATGACGCCAACTATCCAACGCTCGCGCGTGAGGCCGTATATTCGGTAGTCATGATCGTTTGCAACGGCGTTGTCGGCTTATGCCTATTGCTTGGCAGACTGCGCTACGGCGGTCAGGACCTGCGGCCGCGCGGTACAAGCGCATTCCTCGCGGTACTGATGGCGCTTTCCGTGCTCACGCTCGTGCTGCCGAACTATACGCTCACGACGGAAGGCCCAACCTTCGCGCCGTCGCAATTGCTTTTCATCGGCGTGATTTCGATCCTGCTCTATGGCGCCTTCCTATTCGCACAAACCATTCGCCACCGTGACGACTTCATGGAGGTAGGCGGGGAATCGGATCCGCATCACGCGTATCCGCCGCCGTCGCGCCGGCGCATGCTCGTCTACCTTATTGGACTGCTCGCGAGTCTTGCCGGTGTTGTCCTACTCGCCGAACGTGTGGCCGATTGGATCGAGAGTAGCCTCGATGCGTCGGGGCTACAGCATCCAGACGCGCTCATTGGTGCAGTTGTGGCGCTAATGGTCCTCTTGCCCGAAGCTCTGAGCGCGATACGGGCGGCCGCACGCAACGCCTTGCAAACCAGCCTGAATGTGGCGCTCGGTTCGGCCGTGGCGACGATCGGGCTCACAATTCCGGCGGTCGC
>JACQTM010000246.1 GCA_016210825.1 Hyphomicrobiales bacterium | reverse complement strand
TGTTCGGCGGCATCGAGAACCCGCAATGCGCGGCGCAATTGCCAGATCGAGAGCCAGGCGAGAACGCAAAGAAAGATCAGGAGCAGTGCCGCCATCGGCCACCAGCGCAAGAACAGATCGCTGATTGGGCGTTCGGGCCGCCAGCTCAGCCACGCGGTAATGCGGCCATTTTCGCCGAGGAGCGGCTGCACGCTGCGGCCGGCAGTCGCGGGTTCGGTTTCGAGTTTGAGGTCGGCGAGGCCGGAATTGCGCTCCAGGATGCGCAGGTCGCGTGCGTCAAGTGCTCCGGGATTTCCGCGCCGCGCACGGATATCGTCGATGGCACCGCCGAGCGCGATACGCTGGCGCGCTTCCTGGCGCGCGTCGGCTTGGTACGCAAAGAAATAGCCGCCCGCCGCGAATGCAACGCCAAGGACAAGCACCACTACCGCCAGCGGCGCCACGAACCGTGCCGGCGCGAATCGCCGGTCACCTAAATCCGCGATGATTGCAGCGCGCCATGCGGCAAAAAGGCGCCGTAACGCTTCACCCGTCACCATGCACTAACCCGTCATAGACCCCGTCCGGACCCTAATCCCGACGGGTTAACGGGCGGTCATCAGCGCAGGCCGAACCACAGGGTGGCGATGCCAAGGAACGAGAAAAAGCCGACCACGTCGGTAATTGTGGTCACGAACGGACCGGACGAGACGGCGGGGTCAACTCCGAGCTTGAGCAATATCAGGGGAACGACGAAACCGCCGAGCGCTGCCGCCGCGAGCACGCAGATCATGGCAAGGCCGATGACGAGGCCGAGGTCGGTAACCTGAAACCAAGCAATTGCGATCGCCCCCATGATCACGGCAAAGCCCAACCCGTTAAGGATTCCGACCAGCAATTCACGCCGCGCCACGCGTAGCGAATTGGCGTCGCCGAGCTCGCGGGTGGCAAGCGCGCGCACGGCGACGGTCATCGTCTGCGTTCCGGCATTACCGCCCATGCTGGCGACGATCGGCATCAGCACCGCGAGCGAAACCATTTTCTCGATCGAACCCTCGAATTGCCGGATCACCCAAGAGGCAAGCAGCGCGGTTGCCAGATTGGCCAAGAGCCAGGGAAACCGGCCCCTGGCGATGCTCCATACGGAGTCCGACAATTCCTCGCCGCGCGCGACGCCGCCCAACGCCTTGATGTCCTCTTCCGCTTCCTGCTCGATCACATCCATCACGTCGTCCACCGTGATGACCCCGACCAGCCGATCGCCGTCGTCCACCACCGGCGCGGCAATGAGGTTGTAGCGCTCGAACAGGCGCGCGACCTCTTCCTGGTCGTCGGTGGCGCGTACACGGCGGCGATCCGGGTCCATCAACGCCGACACCGGGACCGGGCGCTTGGTGCGCAGCAGGCGGTCGAGCGCGACCGCGCCCTGAAAGCGATAGCCGGAATCGATGACGTAAAGCTCGAAGAAGCGATCCGGCAGGTCGACGGTCTCGCGCATGTAGTCGATGGCATGACCGACAGTCCAAGTCGGAGGTACCGCGATAAATTCGGTTTGCATCCGCCGCCCCGCGGAATCGTCCGGATATTCGAGGCTACGTTCGAGTGCGACGCGCTCGGGCGGCGGCAATTGATCGAGGATCTCCGCCTGTTCACGTTCGGACAGGTCTTCGAGGATATAGACCGCATCGTCGGAATCGAGTTCGCGCACACCCTCGGCGACGGCGTCGGAGGGCAGCTCTTCGAGAATCTCTTCGCGAACCGTGTCGTCGACTTCGGTCAATGCCGTAAAGTCGAACTCCGTGCCCATCAATTCGACGAGCTGCGGCCGCATATCCGGGGCAAGCGCCTCGATCAGATCGCCGGTATCGGCCTCGTGCAATTCGCTTGCGAGCGCGCGCAATGCGCGCCCATCGCGCTTTGCGATCGCGGCTTCGATGCGCGCGATGAAGTCGGACCGGATCGCGCCTTCCGCGTCGCGAATGCCCTCGGGGCTCGGCGCAACGTTGCTATCCTCGCGCATGTCGCCTCTCGCCCGAGCCAATGAACAACGAATGAGTTGCGGCGCTTGTACGCTCGGTGCTACGGCCTGACAATCGAGAACCGCATGCATCCCCCGAAGTCATATTGCGCGCTCGCACTCGGTATATTCGCTGCCGTAATGTTGCACAGCGCCGGCGCTGGAGCGGCCGGGTCCTGCCCCGGTAATGCGGATGCGCTCGGCACCGCCCGCGTGCTCGGCGTTAACGTGGCGGCGCATCCTCGAATCGGTCGCAAGCACTTTGCACAGACGCTGCCGCTCAACCCGATGGAGGTCGTGCTCACTTTCGACGATGGGCCGCTGCCCGGGACAACGCCGCGCGTGCTCGAAGCGCTCAAACACGAATGCGTGCGGGCTACGTTCTTCCTGCTTGGACGTAATGCCACAGCCAATCCCGTGCTCGTCCGCCGTATCACCGCCGAGGGTCACAGCGTCGGCCACCATACTTTCAGTCATCCGCTATTAAGCCGCCTCTCGCCCAATGCCGCTGAAGCCGAAATCGACCGTGGCATTGCCGCGGTTGATGCGGCGGTGCAGGGCCGCGCTGGCAAATCACCCGCGACACCTTTCTTCCGGTTCCCGGGGTTCGCCTCGACACCCCTGTTGCTCGAACGGCTGGAAAAACGCGGCATCATCGTGTTCGGCGCCGATCTTTGGGCGAGTGACTGGAATGTGATGGCGCCTGAACGCGAGCTGCGCCTCGTGCTGGAGCGTCTTGAAGCGAATCGCGGCGGAATCCTGCTGCTGCACGACACGGTGGCGCAGACTGCGGCCATGCTCCCGGCGCTGCTGCGCGCGCTCAAGGGACGCGGGTTCCGAATCGTTCATGTCATTGCCGCACCGGGTCATGTAAAAACAGGCGCGCGCGCCGGCGGGAGCTGAATTTACGATGCTTGCAGAGAGACTTGTGGACAACCCCTGGTTCATTTGCCGTTCAGGTGGGGGCCCTAGTACTTTATAAGGGGGAAGATATTCGCGGGGGTTTATCGTCCATGCGGTGGTTTGCCGCTCAAGCAATCGTACTTGCCTTAATTAGCGCATCGCCGGCGATGGCCGCCGACGATTGCCCGGGCAAGCCCGACGCCATTGGCACAAGCCGTACAATCGTCGTCGATCCACGCGGGCACCCGCAGATTGGCACGATCAATTACTCGGAGACGCTGCCGCTCGCCGACCGCGAGGTGGTGTTGACTTTTGACGACGGCCCGCGACCGCCCTTCACCACCAAGGTTCTCGAAATCCTCGCTGCCGAATGCGTGAAGGCGACCTTTTTTACCATCGGCCAGATGGCCGAAGCTTATCCCGAGGAATTGCGTAAGCTTCGCGACGCCGGCCACACCATCGGTACACATAGCTACACCCATCCGACCTATTTCGACGCGATTTCGCGCGATCGCGCCGAACTCGAAATCGAAGTTGGCGTTGCTTCAGCGGCCGTGGTCCTCGGCGATCGCAATGACGTGTCGCCGTTCTTCCGTTATCCCGGCCTCGGACGCACGATGGCGAGCGAGGATCATCTCGCCAAGCGCGGGATGATGGCGTGGAGCGCCGACGTCCTCGCCGATGACTGGAAGCGAGTTTCGGCGCGCGACATCGTCAACCGGGCGATCACCCGGCTGGAAGCGAGGGGCAAGGGCATCCTGCTGCTGCACGATATCCATCCGGCAACCGTGGTCGCACTGCCAACCCTCCTTCGCACCCTCAAGGAGCATGGCTTTCGAATTGTGCATGTGGTGCCGGCGACGGCGGATCGCTTGAAAACGGCAACCGCTCCGCAGGACTGGGCCGCGCCTTGGGCAGCACAGAAACGATGGCCGCGCCTCTATCCGTTCGCCCGCGGCGCAATTGACGATGAATTGTTGGTGCCGGGTGCACAAATTTTCCAAATCACCGATAACATCGCGCGGACCGCCGTGACCCGAACCGTGAGGACGGTAACCGTCGAGAAAGTAAAAGGCAGGTACTACCGGCGCATCGTCCAGCATCACCGCATCGTCGAGTACGAGCCGCCCGCAAGGACGGCGTGGCCGGCGCCCGCTCAAGACAATGTGAGTGCCGAGCCGGTGCTTCCGGTGCCGAGTCTCGCCAGCGCCGGCGTCGAATACGCGCTTCGGCCCGAAGCCGAGGACGGCCGATGGCCGCTTGCGGAAAGCGCGCTCGGTATCGAAATCGGCGCGACACGGGTGCGGACCGTCGCGTTCGATCCGCTTGGCGGCATGCAATCGCTTCCGACGAAGTGAACGTGCCGCGACACGGCCCGTTGCACCTATTGTTCCGAAAACCTGGTGCGGCCGAGAGGACTCGAACCTCCACGGGTTGCCCCGCTAGCACCTCAAGCTAGTGCGTCTACCAATTCCGCCACGGCCGCATTGTGGGGTGGACGCCGGCCCGTCCGTCCGGCGTCAAGACCGCGAGGATGTAACAAATGGGATATTCTGGGACAAGGCCGCCGCGACGGCCAAAGTCCTAGCGCACGTCTGGCGGGCGCGGCAGCAATTCCTTGACCTCGACCGCGATGCGGTTGCCGCTCACCATCACCGTACCCTTGGCTACCGGCATGTTGTTGGCGAGGATCCTCACATCGTCCTCCTCGGAGGCGTCGAGCTCGATGATGGCGCCGCGGCCAAGCCGGAGCACTTGATGAATTGGCATGGCGGTGGTCCCGAGGACCACGGCGATATCGAGCGAGACGGTGTCGAGATTGGGCACGATTCGGACATCCCTTCGGGATAGACGCGGGGACCCTTAAGTCATCATGGTATGGTGAACGGGTGGTTAACGTGCGCAGCGATCTCGATTTTGGCCTTTTCGCCGGCCCAGCCACGGCGCCTCTCGAATGGCGCGTGAGCGATGGGCTCGTTCCATACGCGGCGGCTTTGTCCGAAATGGAAACGCGGGCGGCGCAGATTTCCGATCACGGCGAATCCGAGCTCGTTTGGCTGCTCGAACATCCCCCGCTCTACACGGCAGGCACCAGCGCCAAGGCGAGCGAATTGATCGAGGCGCGGTTCCCCGTCCATCACGTCGGCCGCGGCGGGCAATTCACCTATCACGGCCCGGGCCAGCGCGTGGCCTATCTCATGCTCGACCTCAAACGCCGGCGGCCCGACCTTCGCGCGTATGTGGCGACGCTGGAGGAATGGATCATCCGCACGCTCGCGCGATTCAATGTGCGCGGCGAGCGGCGCGAAAACCGCATCGGCGTTTGGGTGCGCCGGCCGGAAAAGGGCGAAGGCTTTGAGGACAAGATCGCCGCCATCGGCATTCGTGTGAAGCGCTGGGTGTCGCTGCACGGCATCGCGCTCAACGTTGATCCCGACTTGTCGCATTTTTCCGGCATCGTGCCCTGCGGCGTGAACGAGGCGCGTTATGGCGTTACCAGCCTCGTCGATCTCGGCTTGCCGGTAACGATGGCCGAGGTGGATATGGCGCTGCGCAAAGAATTCGAGGAATTGTTCGGACCGGCGTGAACGAATAACTGTGTGCAATCACTCCGTCGGCAGTACGGAAAATTTCTCACCCGGCTGACGCCGCGCCAGATCGTTCGGGTCGGTTTCCAGATGCTCGAGCTTGTCGACCCAGGCACCGGGCGGCCCCTGCCGGCAAATCTCGACCATTTCGCCGACCACCTGAGCAGGGCCGGCGAACACCGCCTCCACCGTGCCGTCCCGGCAATTGCGCACCCAGCCTTCAAGGCCGCGCTTGGTCGCGGCGTATTCCGCCCAGGCGCGGTAGCCGACGCCCTGAACCCGCCCGCGCACCACGACACGGCGGACGCTGCGCAAAACCTCGCTCATCCGATATCCCGGGTCTCCACCGCCCGTGCCCCGCGAAATCCGCCGGGCGCGAGCCGCGCGACGCTCTCTATATAGCCGAGCGGCAGATCCCAATCGCGCGCGGCGGCGACGACAAGTTCAATATAGCCCGGGCGCGGCCTACCCTCCCCGCTACTTCGCCCGACATAAACCAGCGCATTCGCCCGCCCTTCGCCAACGCGTACCGGGAGCATGACGCGGCGATAAAGCCCGCTCTCGAGGCTCTCGAAGGCGTTGAGCGCGGCGAGATCGCGCGGCGTGATCCGCCACACCACGCCGTGCACGCACGCCCCCGCCGCGCGCGTAACGGAAGCATAGCCATCGCGCGTGATGAAAATTCGATAGCCCTCGAGCGCCGCCAGCCCCTGTGCAACCGCGCCGGGACATCGCCGCGCCATGCCTTCGCGATCCATGTTGGCGCCATAGGCGAAATAGAGCATGCCGCCATTAAACAGGAATGCAAGACGCCGTGCATCTCGTTGGGGGAAAAGCCGGACAGGACTACCGGTGTCACAATTGGGCGAGATGTCCCAAGCCGCCGTGGCGTTTTGCCGTGTTCCGAATTTATAATCATTTTCATACACTTTCATACACTCGTCGCACCGGCTCGCGTCCCGCCGCCGCCATCAGAGAACGCCGATGACCGATCCCATCCCCCAAGCCGTGCTTGACGCGGCCGATATGTCTGAAATCACCCAATTGATCCTCACCGAACGCGAGTGCCGCGATCTCGGACGATGGCAACGGATGGCATCGTGTTTTCATCCGGACTCGCGGGTGAAGCTGTCGTGGTTCAACGGCACCGGCCCTAAATTCGTCGAGGGATCGATCGACATGGCCCGCCGCGGCATGATGGCGAAGCACCGGCTCGGGCCGATCGGTGTGCGACTCGCCGGCCACCGCGCCGTCGCGTCGCTGTCTGCGATCATCGACATCCCGGAGGTGATCAGCGAAATCGAAGTTCAGCTCTCAAGTCATGCACGGTTCCTGTTCCGCACCGAGAAACGCGACGGTCGCTGGGGTATCTCGTTTTTCGACTGCCTTTACTTGCGCGACGAACTGACCACCGCGATCCCCGGCATTAGCGTTCCGGTCACGTTCGAGGACCTCAAGCCGTTCCGCAAATCCTACCGGGTTCTGTCCTACATGCTCTCCTTGAAGGTCTATGCGCCAAACACCGAGCTTGCCGGCGACGACAGGCCAGAAACGGTGGCAGCGTTGATGGCGGAAGTGTTTGGTTGGGCCGGCATCGATCCTGACGCACCGCGCTAGCTGCAAAATCGCGCTCAGGCGAATTCCATGATCACCGCATCCACGGCGAGGCTGTCGCCCTGCTTGGCGCGGATCGCCTTAATGACGCCGTCGCGCTCCGCGCGCAGCACGTTTTCCATCTTCATCGCCTCGACCACCGCAAGTGTTTCGCCGGCCTTAACCTCCTGGCCTTCGGCCACAGCGATGGAGACGACCAGCCCGGGCATCGGGCAAAGCACCCGCTTGCCACTGTCGGCCGATTGCTTGACCGGCATCAGCCGCGCGTAACTGGCCTCGCGCTCGGTGTAGACATAGGCCCGCGTCTGCACGCCGCGCCAGGCGAGATCGAAACCATTGGCAATCGCCGCGACCTGCACGGCGACGGGCGCGCCATCGACGGTGCCGGACCAGAGCGGGTCGCCCGGCTTCCAAGCCGATTGCAGCCGGTGCGGATGTTTTTTACCGCCCATGAAACGAACCTCGATCGCGCTGTTGCTACCGGTCACATCGAGGCGATGCTCGACCTCGCCCAGCCAGACGGCGCGGTTCTTCTCGCGCGTCACTTTGCGCCCATTCGTTTGGCCGGAGATGCGGCGCTTGCGCTCGCCGAGGACATGATCGATAGCCGCCGCGACCGCGGCGAGCACATGCGCACCCTCGCCGTGCGGCGCATGGACATGGAAACCGTCCGGATATTCCTCGGCGATGAAGCCCGTGGAAAGCTTTCCCTCCCACCAGCGCCGGTGTTGCATCAACGCCGCGAGGAACGGGATGTTATGGCGGATGCCGCGGATAACGAAAGCATCGAGGGCGTCCGCCTGCGCCTCGATCGCCTTGTCACGCGTTGGCGCGTGCGTGACAAGCTTGGCGATCATCGGATCGTAGTAGAGCGAAATCTCCGAACCTTCCTCGACGCCGGTGTCGATGCGCAACGCCACTCCGTCACGCGTTCCGGAAGCCGGCGGCCGGTACATGGTTAGCCGCCCCGTGGACGGCAGGAAATTGCGATAGGGGTCTTCCGCATAGACGCGGCATTCGATCGCCCAGCCGGCGAGTTTTACGTCGTTTTGCTTGAGGCTGAGTTTTTCACCCGCGGCGACCCGGATCATTTGCTCGACGAGATCGATACCGGTGACGAGCTCGGTTACCGGATGCTCGACTTGCAGCCGTGTGTTCATTTCGAGAAAATAGAAACTTCTGTCCTGGCCGGCGACGAACTCCACGGTGCCGGCGCTGTCGTAGCCCACGGCCTTGGCCAGCGCGACCGCTTGCTCGCCCATTTTCTTGCGCATTGCTTCATCGAGCAGCGGGCTCGGGGCCTCCTCGACCACTTTCTGGTTGCGGCGCTGGATCGAGCATTCGCGCTCGCCGAGATGGATGACGTTGCCGTGCTTGTCGCCGAGCACCTGAATTTCCACGTGGCGGGGATCGACGATGAATTTTTCGATGAACACGCGGTCGTCGCCAAATGAGGATTTCGCTTCCGAGCGCGCGCGGGCAAAACCTTCCGCCACCTCGGCAGCGGAATGAGCGATCCGCATGCCCTTACCGCCGCCGCCAGCAGACGCCTTGATCATCACCGGAAAGCCGATCTCGGCCGCGATTTTCATCGCGTGCTTGTCGTCCTCGATGACGCCAATGTGGCCGGGCACGGTCGAGACCTTGGCCGCGGCCGCCGCTTTCTTGCTTTCGATCTTATCGCCCATGGCGGCGATCGCTCTCGGATTCGGCCCGATGAAGCCGATGTCCGCCGCCTCGAGTGCCTTCGGGAAAGCCTCGCGCTCGGACAAGAATCCGTAGCCCGGATGCACCGCCTGCGCGCCCGTGCGTTTACAGGCCTCCACGATCTTCTCAATGATCAGATAGCTTTCGGCGGCCGGTGGCGGACCGATCAGAACGGCCGCATCAGCCATCTCTACGTGCAACGCGTTGCGTTCAGCCTCGGAATAGACGGCGACCGTCTCGATGCCCATCCGTTTCGCGGTTTTGATGATCCGGCAGGCAATTTCGCCGCGATTGGCGATCAAAATACGCTTGAACATGCGGCGCGGCACCCCCACCAGGAATTTGCCTTTGCGGTGCCGGTGGGGAAAAGTCAATCGGCCGTTTGCTGTAAAAGGGAACGGAATTCTGCCCGCCGACCGGTCCAACCGGCATTTGTTCTAGCCCGCGCCCCTACTTCGGAAGTTTTGCCGTCTTACGGATATGGCCAGACCCTCTTATATTCCCGTTTCAATGCTGGGCCCGGCCCGGCCATCAACAAGACGCCCACTCAATTGAGCATTGCCAAAGTCCAGTTTCGGGACAGTCTGCCTTGAGCCGGCGTGAGGAGGATAATGACATGGCGCTCGCAATCAACGACACGGCCCCAGATTTCGAAGCTGAAACCACGGAAGGCCGCATCAAGTTTCACGATTGGATCGGAAATTCGTGGGTGGTGCTGTTCTCGCACCCCAAGGATTTCACGCCGGTCTGCACCACCGAGCTTGGCTACATGGCCAAGGTCAAACCGCAATTCGACAAGCGTGGCGTGAAGATCATCGGTCTTTCGGTCGATCCGCTCGACCGCCATGCCGGCTGGGCGGCCGACATCAAGGAGACGCAGGGCTTCGCGCCGAACTACCCGATGATCGCCGACACCGATTTCAACGTCTCCAAGCTTTACGGCATGCTGCCGGCGAGCGTCTCCGGCGATCCGACAAAGCGCACCCCGGCCGACAACCAGACCGTGCGCAACGTGTTCGTCATCGGCCCGGACAAGAAGGTCAAGCTCGTCCTCGTCTACCCGATGACCACGGGTCGCAACTTCGACGAGGTGCTGCGGGTGATCGACTCGCTGCAGCTAACGGCGAAGCACAAGGTGGCGACAC
>JACQTM010000242.1 GCA_016210825.1 Hyphomicrobiales bacterium | reverse complement strand
GATACCGGTCTTGCAGTCTCCCAATCGGCGCGCAGAAGATGCGTCGAATGGTGCTCGGAGACGAAACGTAGCTTGCGCGTCGTAGGGCGAGATGAATCTACGACGAGATGTGGATTGATACGCCCGAATTCGCGGAACGAGATTTTGCACGCTCTGCCTGCGGCATCATCACCGATGACACCGACGAAGATGCAACGCGCGCCGAGACTTGCAATATTGCGCGCAACATTGCCGGCACCGCCGATCACGATGTCCTCATGCCCAACCGCGATCACTGGCGTCGGGGCCTCAGGCGAGATGCGTGTAACCTCGCCATAGACGAAGTCATCGAGCATCAGATCGCCAATGCAGAGCACCGTTTGGCGGCCAAGCTCGGAGAGGCGTTTCTCGAAGTTGAACATCATGCTCGCGTCCGCGCGCCTGTCACCGGTAGCGGTCCGGCCGGTCGAGAAATTCCGTAATGTATCGCGTCACCGCATCTTCGAGTGGCGTGAACCCGGCGTTGTAACCCGCTCGGCGCAAGCTCAGGCCATCACTCTGCGTAAAATACTGATACTGGCCCCTGATCCCTTCGGGCATGTCGATATACTCAATGTTTGGCGCTCGCTTGAGCGCAGCAAACATGGCCTCGATTATGTCGCGGAAGCTTCGCGCCTTGCCGGTGCCAACATTAAAAATACCGGAGACTTTCGGTGTCTCCATCAGCCAGCGGACTATGGCGACCGCGTCATCCACGTAGATAAAATCGCGGCGCTGATCGCCATCCTCGATACCTGATTTGTGTGATTTGAAGAGGCGTACCGGACGCCCGGCCTTGGCCTCGTCGAACACGCGGGTGAGCACGCTCGCCATCTTGCCCTTGTGGTATTCGTTCGGGCCGTAGACATTAAAGAATTTCAGACCCGCCCATTGCGGCGGTAATTTTTCGCGCTTGCTGTGTCGGTCGACAATGGCGAGATCGAAAAGATGTTTGCTCCAGCCGTAGAGATTCATCGGCTTGAGGCGTTTAAGCGCCGGTAACGACCAGTCGTCGGAAAAGCCCTCCGCGCCGTCACCGTAGGTGGCGGCCGAGGAGGCGTAGATAAACGGCGTCCGTGTTTGCGTGCACCAGTCGAGCAGCTGCAGCGACAGACGGAAATTGGTGTCGAGAACGAGGTCGCCGTCGCTTGCCGTGGTGTCGGAGATGGCGCCGAGATGGATCAGCGCATCGAGCTTGCGGCCGTCAAGCCAGCGCAAGAGGTCCGCCGGCGGCACTACGTCCGCGAGTTGGCGCTTGGCGAGATTTTGCCACTTGCCATCGCTGCCCAGGATATCGTTGACGGCGATGTCGCTGCGTCCCGCCTCATTGAGGCTCGCCACGACATTCGATCCAATGAATCCGGCCCCCCCGGTGACCAACAACATACGCTACCCCGCCGCCGCACCGGCTTTAACCTGCGGGCAACGTTTGCCCCTTTCCCGTTGCTGGTGCAACTTCAGCTTCGAACAGGGTTAAACGGGCTGGTGACCGGTCTATGCGCTTGATTTCATTGCCGCTCAAGGCGCTCAGCTTAAGATATGAATAATAATTCATATCTTTAATAAGAACGAATCTGGATTCATATCAAGTGGAACGTGCAATCAGCGAGAACGACCGTAAGTGGACAACGGCAGCATTCGATGCCGCGGGCCCGATCCTGATCGTGCCCTACATGTGGATTGGCGATTTCGTGCGCTGTCATTCGGTGGTGAAACTGCTTCGTAGCCGCGTACCCGGACGTCCGATCGATCTCCTGACGTCTACGTTGTGCGCACCGCTGCTCGACTACATGCCCGGCATACGTAAGGGAATCGTGGCCGATCTGCCGCGCGGAAGATTAGCGTTGCGTACGCAGAGGGCGCTCGCCGAAAAACTCCGCGCCGAGCGCTACGGCACGGCGCTCGTCATGTTGCGTACCTGGAAGGCGGCGCTTGCGCCATTTCTCGCCGGCATCCCCATACGTGTCGGCTTTCTCGGCGAATGGCGCTTCGGACTTATCAACGACCTACGGTTCGGTGAGTATGCATTGCCGCGGATGATCGATCGCATGGGCGCGCTCGCCTTTGAAAAACGCGAAAAGCTGCCCACCGATTGGCCGCTGCCCGAGGTCGTCGTGCCGCAAGCCGAACGCGATGCCTGGCGCGTGAAGCATAATCTTGCCAACGTACGTCGTCCGATCGTGACGTTTGCACCGGGCGCCGTCGGCCCCGGCAAGGCTTGGCCGGTCGCGCACTATGCCGAACTGGCACGACACCTCGCGGCTGAAGGCGCGTCGATCTGGGTGCTGGGCGGACCGAAGGAGACGGACCTGGCCGCGCGGATTGTTGCTGCCGGCGGAGGCGCCGTCACCGATCTCACGGGAAACGATCTGCGCAACGCCATCATCGCCATGAGCGTCGCCGATGTGGCGGTTACAAACGATTCCGGCCTGATGCACATCGCTGCCGCCATCGGCGTTCCCACGATCGCGATTTTTGGCCCGACCAGTCCCTTTCTTTGGGCGCCGCTCAATCCGCTTGCCGCCACGATCGAGCCGCGTCCGAGCGGCCGCTGTCCGGCTTGCGGGCGCGAGAATTGCGATGATGTGCGCCACCGCCGCACGGCTGATATTCCCGCGAGCCGCGTCTTCGAGGCGGTCAGGCGCCTGCTCGCGGGTGCGGGATCCACACACAAGATGTAAAGCGCAGCGGCTTGCAACAGCCCCCTCGCCGCTTTACCACGAGGCACAGTCGTCAAGGACCTGACATGGCGAAAGCCCGAGAAGACGCCGTCCAAAGTTATTTCCGCCGGTCCGGCGACGTCTTGGCGCACGCGGCGGCGGATCGCGACTTGCTGGCCGCGATCGGCGCGATCGTCGACCGCGTCGTCATCTGCTTAAAAAATGGTGGCAAACTTCTCATCGCCGGCAATGGCGGCAGTGCTGCGGATGCCCAGCACATCGCAGCCGAGCTGCTTTCGCGCTTCGGCTTTGATCGCAGCCCCTTGCCCGCCATCGCGCTCACGACCGATTCGTCAGTGCTTACCGCGATCGGTAACGACTATGGCTTCGACCGCGTGTTCGAGCGTCAGGTGCGCGGCCTTGGCCGCAAGGGCGACGTCTTCCTTGCGATCTCCACATCAGGCCGGTCGCCGAACGTGCTCGCCGCCCTCAAGGCCGCGCGCGAGATCGGCCTCATTACCGTCGGCTTCACCGGCGCGAAGGATGTGGGCATGCGCGCGCTTTGCGACGTGATTCTTGCTGCGCCGTCGGAAGAAACGGCACTGATCCAGCAGATTCACATCACCGCAGCACACGCCATTTGTGGCTTGATCGAACGCGATCTGTTTAAGATGTCCTAGGCCGTACCGGCCCAGACCCGCCGGTAGAAATCCACGATTTGACACGCTTCGGCATCGGCGGAGAATTCCTCGATAACGCGCTGACGGGCGCGCTTTCCCATCTCGGCGGCGCGATCGGGATTGCGCATCAATGGCTCGAGCGCGCGCACAAGTGCGCCGACGTCGCCCGGCGGCACCAATATTCCGGTTTCGCCAACGCTCACGACTTTATCGGCGGCCCCTGCTCGCGCGGCAACAAGCGCCGCGCCTGCCGCCATCGCTTCCAGCATAGTTAGGCCAAATCCCTCGACGCGCGAGGTGAAGGCGTAAATGAGAATCCGCTGGTACCAGGGTGGCACATCCGCGATCGGTAACTCCCCGAAAATACGCACCCGGTCCGTCAATCCCGCGGCATCGATGCGGCCGCGCAATCCAGCAAGGAAGGCGCGATCATCAATCGGACCAAGAATGAGCGCGGTGAAATCCGGAAATTTCGGCAATAATTCGCACACCGCCGCGACGAACACATCGGTGCCTTTTTGCGCGCGTACGCGCCCGAAGCAGCCGATGGCAAATTTCCCCGGAAGGCCGGTCGCCGCAAAAGCCTTGCCACGATCGGGTGGCGGGCAATAGAGCGCCGTATCGACGCCATGATGGATAACGGTCGCGCGCCGCTTGAGGAAGGAAGCCGAAGTCTCGCTCGTCGCGATGACGCCGTCCATGCGCGCGATAAGAAAGCGGGTGATCCAAGTATGATGGCGCTGGCCCGCCGAAGTGAAGACGAGGGAAAAACGCCAACCAAACAGACGCAGCAGCAGGCCCGCCATCATCTCGTTATTCCGTCTTGCGTGCCAGATCGGGGCCTTTGCTCCGGATTTGCGCGAATGCAGCCGCCATAGATCGCGAAAGGACATGCGCGTAATGCCTTCCGGCGCATCGCGACCCAACCATGCGGCGGAAAGCTGCCGCGCCAAGCGCGGCGCTATCATGCGATTGGTCGCCGTGACACCGGAATAGCGCCAATGCAGGTTGGGAACGATGACCTCAAGCCGGTCAAGCGCCGTTGCGTCCAACCTTCGCTCCCCTTTCCACTCGCAAACCCGCGATAATGGCCCCGTTTCCAGTGCCGACGATTACCCATTTTTTCACGGCAGTCTCGTACAATAGTCAGGTGATTCACATTGGCGGGGTCGGCTGATGACAGTCCTGGTGACCGGAGGCGCCGGTTATATCGGCAGCCACATGGTATTGGAGCTCGTCGATGTCGGCGAGCAGGTCGTGGTACTCGACAATCTGTCGACCGGCTTTCGCTGGGCCGTGCCGCAGCAAGTTCCCTTGTTCGTAGGCGATACCGGCGATGGCAAGCTTGCGGCGGAGATCATCGCCAAACACAAGATACGCGCGATCGTCCATTTCGCGGCATCGATCGTCGTGCCGGATTCCGTCGCCGATCCACTGAGCTATTACCGCAACAATACCACCAATTCCCGCACCCTGATCGAGGCGGCGGTAAACGGCCGCGTCGAGCATTTCATCTTTTCTTCCACGGCGGCGGTTTATGGCAATCCAGCGAGCGTACCGGTCACTGAAGATGCGCCCACAATGCCGATGTCGCCTTATGGCTCGTCGAAATTGATGACGGAAACAATTCTTCGCGACGTCGATCATGCGCATGGGTTAAAGCATGTGATTTTGCGCTATTTCAACGTCGCCGGTGCCGACCCAAAAATGCGCGCGGGACAATCGACGCCTATCGCAACCCACCTCATTAAGGTCGCAGCGCAGGCTGCTTTGGGGATCCGGCCGGGCATGCAAGTATTTGGCACGGACTATCCAACGGCGGACGGTACCTGCATCCGTGACTACATCCATGTTAGCGACCTCGTCCGTGCCCATTCCGACGCGCTCGCCCATCTGCGCGGCGGCTCACCCTCGCTCACCGCCAATTGCGGTTATGGTCACGGCTTCTCCGTGCTGCAAGTGATTGAAACCGTGAAGCGTGTGTCCGGCGTTGATTTCACGGTCGAGCGCGCGCCGCGGCGAGCCGGCGACCCGGCTCAGATCGTGGCTTCGAGCGAACGGGCGCGATCGGCGCTCGGCTGGCGTCCACGCTTCGATGATCTGCCGACAATCGTCACCCATGCGTTGGAGTGGGAGAAAAAGCTAAGGGAACTCAAGACTTAAATCGAAATATTCGCCGTCTGGGGCTTGAATAATCCGCGCTCAAAGGGCATGGAACGAGCGCCGCCGCGCCCGCGAGGCGTTCCGGTTTTCGCGGATTAATTTCGGCCTCACGGCCAAAGGGAGCGGATGTCGCAGCCGACCGATCAGACCTCATTGGCGGACCGGTTCAGCGGCTATCAGCTGATCCGCCGCCTTATCAGTGAATACGGGCTCGTGCATTGGAAACAATACGCGATCGCCTTCACGTTCATGGCGATTGCCGCCGGGGCGACCGCGCTCACCGCCTACCTGATGGGGACGGTGATCAACGAGGCCTACGTCAACCGCAGCCTGCCGGGCATCATTACGCTTGGTTTCGCCACCGCGGCAATTTTTGCGGCGAAGGGAGCGGCAAGCTACGGCCAGGCGGTAACGCTGTCGCGTATCGGCAACCGCATCGTTGCGGAAAACCAGATCCGCATGTTCGACCGCTTAATGCAGCAGAATCTCGGCTATTTCGGTGATCGGCATTCATCGGAGTTTCTCGCGCGACTGAGCATGGGTGCCAACTCCGCGACGCAGGTACTCAACCTCCTCGTCACCGCCATCGGCCGGGATTTTCTAACCCTTGTCGGGTTGATCATCGTCATGGTCATCCAGGACCCAGTGATGTCGCTGGTGAGTCTCGTGATCGCGCCACCCGCGCTGTTCGTGCTGCGCAAGCTTGTCCGCCGCATCCGCGCCATCGCCAAGAGCCAATTTAGCGGCGGCACCCGGCTGTTCGAGACCATGCAAGAGACGATTCAGGGCATCCGCATCGTCAAGACCTTCACGCTCGAACAGGTAATGCGCACCCGGCTAAAAAAGAACGTCGCCGAGGTCGAGCACGAGGCGAACAAACTGGCACGCGTTGCCAACCGCTCAAGCCCATTGATGGAATCGCTCGGCGGCGTCGCCATAGCGCTCGGCGTGACTTATGGCGGTTACCGCACCATCGAGACCGGCGCGACGCCGGGGGAATTCTTCTCGTTCATCGCCGCATTCCTGCTCGCATATGAACCGGCCAAGCGCCTGGCTCGCCTCAACATCGACATGAATGCGGGTCTCGTCGGTGTGCGTATCCTCTTCGAAGTCATAGATTCCGCGCCAACCGAGCCGAAAGACGACGAGCGACCAGCGCTGCGGATTAAGGATGCGCGCGTTGAATTAGATCGTGTTCGCTTTGCCTACCGCCCAGACGAGCCCGTGCTCGACAAACTTTCGTTTGTTGCCGCACCCGGCAAGGTGACGGCATTGGTCGGCCCCTCGGGCGGCGGCAAGTCGACTATTGTCAATCTGATTTTACGGCTCTATGAGCCGCAATCGGGTACCATCACGATCGATGGACAGGATATAACAGCCGTCTCCCGGCGGTCGTTGCGCAGCCAAATCGCCTATGTCGGGCAGGACGTTTTCCTTTTCCATGCCACTGTACGCGAGAACATCGCGTTCGGGAAACCAGATGCACCCGAGAGCGAGATTGTAGCGGCGGCGCAGGCGGCGCATGCCCATGACTTCATCATGAGCTTTCCCTCGGGCTATGACACACCCGTAGGTGAGCATGGTCTGCAGCTTTCCGGCGGCCAGCGGCAGCGCATCGCGGTGGCGCGCGCGCTGATTAAGGATGCTCCGCTGATCCTGCTCGATGAGGCTACCGCTTCGCTCGATTCGGAATCCGAGCGCCAGGTTCAGGACGCGATCGCGCATCTGTGCCAGGGCCGGACCACGATCGCAATCGCGCACCGCCTGCACACGGTCGCGCACGCCGATTGCATCCATGTTCTCGAGGGTGGCGCATTGGTTGAATCCGGACGACACGAGGAATTGCTTCGCAAGGGCGGCCGATATGCGTCCTTCTACCGGCTCGCGCTGATGGAACAAAAACAGCAAGAACCGGTATCGGTAGTTGCGTCATCCGCCTGAGTTTCATTTCAACTGTCCCGTTAACCCCACGACGAACGCAAAATCCCATGAGCGCCGACGATAAACGTTACGTCATTCCCGCACCCTCGCAGCCTGCGCTTGCAATTGCCGGCTCCTCGCAACTCTTTCCCGTGCGCCGCATCTGGTGCGTCGGCCGTAATTATGTCGAACACATCCGCGAGATGGGCCAGGACGAGCGGCAGCCGCCGTTCTTCTTCGCCAAGCCCGCCGACGCCATCGTGCCGGACGGCGGCACCGTACCTTATCCGCCGCTAACCAAGGATATGCATCACGAGGTCGAGATGGTGGTGGCGCTGAAATCCGGCGGCAGCAATATCAAGCCGGAAAAGGCGCGAGATTGCATTTGGGGCTATGGTGTCGGCATTGACCTGACGCGTCGCGACCTGCAAATCGCCTCGCGGGAAATCAAACGGCCGTGGGAGATTGGCAAGGCCTTCGATGCATCCGCCCCATGCGGACCGCTGCAGCCCGCCGCCAAGATCGGTCACCCGGCGAAGGGACGCATCGCACTGAAAGTAAACGGCACGGTGAAGCAGGAAGGCGATCTCAACCAAATGATCTGGAACGTACCGGAGACGATCTGGAAGCTCTCGGAGATGGTCGAGCTTGCCGCCGGCGACATTATCATGACCGGAACGCCGGCCGGCGTCGGCGCGCTTGTCCCCGGCGACAAGGTGGAATGCGAGATCGACGGTGTAGGCAGGCTTACCGTGACCATCGGCCCGCCGAAGAAATAGTTACATCACGGCACCACAGACAACGCCGTTGCCTGATCAAATGCCAATCGCGCACTAATCGCACTACATGGTCAGTCCTTCTGCCTTAAACGCCTCCTGTACCATTGGGCGCTGTGCCACGCGATCGATATAGGCCTTGAGATTCGGCCATTTGGCCAGGTTGATCTCGACGCGCGGTGACCAGCGCACCACCGTGAACATATAGGCGTCAGCGACCGTAAACTTGTCACCCATCAGATATTGCTTGCCCGTGAGCTGCGTATCGAGCCAATCGAAACGCTTGCCGAGGTTTTCCCTGGAGATTTTTTTGTATTCATCGGGCGTCGTCGGCCGGAAAATCGGACCGAACGTCTTATGCAATTCCGACCCAACAAAATTGAGCCATTCCTGCACCCGCGCGCGATCCATCGTACCGGGAGGCGGCGTCAACGCGGATGCCGGCTTCTGATCGGCGAGAACCTGAACGATGACCGGTCCTTCAGTCAGCCGTTCGCCATTGTCGAATTCGAGCACCGGAACCTGTCCCTTTGGGTTGATCGCCCAATAGTCCTTACCGGATTTGGTCTTTTTTTCTCGCGTGTCCACCTGCTCGAGTTCGAAGGGAATTCCGGCCTCACGCAACACGATGTGTGGCGACAGCGAACACGCGCCGGGTGCAAAATATAGCTTCATCGGAATGTCTCCTTCACGGAAATTTTGGGGGATTGTCCGTAATCGGATTGGCTTTGAAAAACAATTGCGTATAGCACAACGTCGCTATGCCTTTGAGATTCGGCACTAACAATTTCGTGAAATACCGGCGCGGTATCGTCGATCACCGTTGATAATAGGTGAAATCCATGGATGTCATTTCTAGACAAGTTTCATTCTGCGCGAGCGAAAGGCCAGATTTCAGCGATGCAACGCTTGTCCCGGCGCATTCCGTCGGCCCGTCTCGGGATGAATTGGCCTGCGCCATGGCGAACGCACTGATCGGCGCGTCGTCGCGTTCTCGCGACGAGATCATGACGTCCCTGTGGATGCACTTTCCCTTTTCACCATTGACAGTGCGGATTACCGCGCTTGGCGCGCTTGCGCGGCGCCAGAATCACATACCGAGATAAGCTTGGCGGACTCGATCATCGGCAAGGAGTTCCGCGCCGGTTCCGCTGAGCGTGATACGGCCGTTTTCAAGCACATATGCGCGGCTTGCAAGCTTGAGTGAAACCGCGACATTCTGCTCGACAAGCACGCAGGTTAACCCGTCGCGATTGAGATCGCGGATGGTTTTGAGCACGGTCTGCACGATTGTCGGCGCCAGCCCCAGCGATGGCTCGTCGAACATGACGAGTTCGGGCG
>JACQTM010000240.1 GCA_016210825.1 Hyphomicrobiales bacterium | reverse complement strand
CCGAAACTGCGGCTCGGCACGTTTTCTGGCGGCGCCGCGACGCTGATGCGCGGGGAAACCTTCACGCTCGACGCCGAAAAGGCGCCGGGCGACGACAAGCGCGTGCATCTGCCGCATCCAGAGATTTTCCAGGCGGCGCAGGCCGGACAGACGCTGTTGCTCGACGACGGGAAGGTGCGGCTGACGATCGTCACGGCGGACAAGACGCATATCGCGACGCGCGTCGACGTTGGCGGGAAGCTGTCCGACCGCAAGGGCGTCAGCGTACCCGACGCTATGCTCTCCTTCTCGGCGCTCACGGCGAAGGATCGATCCGATCTCGAAGCCGCCCTCGATACCGGCATCGATTGGGTGGCGCTGTCGTTCATCCAGCGGGCCGAGGACATCGCCGAAGCCAAGAAGATCACGCGCGGTCGCGCCGCGGTGATGGCGAAGATCGAGAAGCCGCAAGCGGTGGTGCAGCTCGATCAGATCATCGATCTGACCGACAGCATCATGGTGGCGCGCGGCGATCTCGGCGTGGAAATGCCACTGGAAAAGGTACCGGGGATACAGAAGCAGCTCACTCGCGCCGCACGTCGCGCCGGCAAGCCGGTGGTGGTGGCGACGCAGATGCTTGAATCCATGATCGCGAGCCCGGTGCCGACCCGCGCCGAAGTGTCGGACGTCGCGACCGCGATCTTCGAGGGCGCCGACGCCATCATGCTGTCGGCGGAATCGGCGGCCGGGCAATTTCCGGTCGAGGCGGTGGCGACGATGAACCGCATCGCCGAGGAGGTCGAGAGCGATCCGACCTACCGCGCAATCATCCACGGCCAGCGCGCGGAGCCGGAGGCGACCGGCGCCGACGCCATCGCCGCCGCCGCGCGCCAGATCGCCGAGACGCTCGACCTTTCGGCGATCATCTGCTGGACCAGCTCCGGCTCGACGGCATTCCGCGTCGCGCGCGAGCGGCCGGCGCCGCCGATCGTCGCGATCTCGCCGAAACTCTCCACCGGGCGCAAGCTCTCCCTCGTTTGGGGCGTTCACTGTGTGGTCGCCGAGGACGCCCACGATCAGGACGACATGGTCGAGCGCGCCTGCCGTATCGCCTTCAAGGATGGCTTTGCCAAGTCGGGCCGCCGCGTCATCATTGTTGCCGGCGTGCCGCTCGGGACGCCGGGCGCGACCAATATGGTACGTATCGCCTTTGTCGGTTCCGAAGCAGCGGGGGACTTGTAGGTCGCCCTGCGAGTACCGGCGCAACAATCCTGTTGAGCCAACGGCCGGTTCAAGCGCGTGGTCACTGGCGACGCCGATCACGACAATCTGAATTTGGTCGCGGCTCTTCGCGATTAACCTCGCCACGTCCCAATTGCGACGAAAGGCATCGCCATGATCCGCCGTCCTGCCGCTCTTTTCGCCAGTGTCATCGCTGCATTCGTGCCGTCGCCCTCACTGGCGGTCGAGGCGTTTACCAGCAATATTCCCCCCTTCTCAATCGAAACAGGCGCGCGGGCTGGGTTTGTTCGTGAGATTGTCGTCGAGATGGCCAAACGAGTCGGCGCCGACGTTCCGATTGTCTTTGGCAAGAGCTGGCCGCAATCCCAGGAAGACGCGAAAACGCGGGTGGATACAATTATTTTCCCGCTCGCGCGCACGGGTAGCCGCGAGGCGCAATATCAATGGATCCAGAAAATTCTCGATATGGACGTGGCCTTCGCCACCGCGCCAGGGAAACCTGCCGCCGGTGATGAAGCAACGACACGTGCGTTGGCACGCGTTGGCGTGCGCGACGGTTCCCCAATGGTCAAGGAGTTAAAGGATCGCGGTTATGCGAACCTCGTCGTCCTTAAGACATCGGCGGAGAACGTCCGTGCCCTTTATGAGGGAAAAATCGACGCCTGGTATGCGCCGGCGCCCGAGATCGCATTCAACTGGGTTGAGCAGAAACTGCCGGGATCACCCGTATTCGGGCTCAAGCTACAGACGGTGCCACTCTATATCGCAGCCTCGCGCAACACGCCGGGAATCGATTTCGAAAAATGGCGTAAGGCATATGCGACAATCGAGCAGGACGGCACGCGCACACGCATTCTCGCCACCTATGGATTGAAATAAATCGGTCGCGAATGAGCGGCGATTGCCTTGGCGCCGCCGCTCAGATGTCGCGGCCCTCGACCTTCTCGCGCAGCGATTTGACCAAGTCGGGAATCTTCGGCAGGTGCGGATGCACTTCGAGCGCGCGCCGGTAGATTTCGAGCGCGCGCTTTTCCTCGCCGATATCCTGCAGAATCAATCCGAGGCCGGCCATGGCGCCGAAATGCCGCGGCTCCCGCGCCAAGACCTGACGAATATCCGCGATCGAGCGGCCGTAATCCTTGCGCAGGTAATAAATCGTCGCACGCCTGTTCCAGGCTTCGACATAATCGGGCCTGATCTCGACGACCGCGTCGAGCAGCTTGATCGCGAGATCGAAATCCTTGGCGTCCATCGCGGTCTTGACGCGGGTCATCAGCAGCGTGGCGGTATCGCTCGGCGAGATCACCCAGAGCGCCCAAATACGATCCTCGATCGCCTTGGCGCTCGTGGCGTCGGGGGCAGCCTTCAACGCGCCGAAAAGGAAGTCGATATTCCGCGTGCGGTCGGCGGGCGTGGGGCGTAGCAACTTTTTCGGCGTCTCGATCCTGCTTCCGGGCTCCGCGGCGGCGGGCAGGACATAGCCCGCAGCCAGCGTAAGCATCGCCGCCGAGACGAGCGCGAGGAATCGAATGACCATGGCGCGAAGCTTAATGCGTCGACCCCGTCCCGGCAAAGCCTGCATGATCAAACGAGCGTGTTAATTAAAAGAGTTTAGCCCTGCCGTGCCTTGAAGCGGCGGTGGGTCTTATTGATGACGTAAACTCGGCCCTTGCGGCGCACCAAACGATTGTCGCGGTGCCGGCCGCGTAAGGACTTGAGTGAATTTCGGACTTTCATGATTTCAACCTTTCGTCCCGCGCATACGGAATGGCTCGATTTCGCGCGAAACTTATGTCGCACGGTCGCCGCAAGTCAACGCATGGCACCAACACAAAACCTGGCGGGCACAAAACAGAAACCCTGCCCCCGCGAGGTGGGGGCAGGGATTGTTTGATCTGCGTTCGTGAAACCTAGGACCTGCTCGCTTACTTCGGGCAGGCAGGTTGCCAGCACAACAGCAGTGACGGATACCACTTTCCGTCGAGGCCACAGCGGCTCATGCCGCACACCGCGCCCGTGCAGGCCGCGGTCTTGTAGGTCCATGCCGCGCAGGCGGCTTCCTTCTTGGCCTTCCCCTTCTT
>JACQTM010000036.1 GCA_016210825.1 Hyphomicrobiales bacterium | reverse complement strand
GGGTTACGGTGGCGCTGGCGACGATAAAGAGTAAGGTCTGATCGTCGAGCGCCAGCACATTCCCGAATAAGAAATGCAGAAGATCGATGTTCGTGCCTTTCATCGAGACGATGGTGACGCCGAGCGCGAGCGAAATCAGGAAAAAAACGGCCAAAGCCGCGTCCTCCTTCAGCTCCGTGGTGCGCGCCACGAGACCGGCCAAGAGCGCGATGACGAAGCCTGCAATCATTCCCCCCATGCTCATCGCCAACAGGCTCAAGCCTGACACGAGGAAACCGATGGCCGCGCCCGGAAGAATGGCGTGCGCCATGGCGTCGCCGACAAGGCTCATTCGCCGCAACATGAGAAAAACGCCGATCGGGCTCGCGCCGAGCGCGAGCGCGCCGACGCCGACCAACGCGCGGCGCATAAATTCGAATTCGACGAAGGGAGCAATGAGGGTCTGATACAGCATGGCCGGTTATGCGACCTCGACCGCGCATGCGGCGGCTTCCTCATCGAAGGCCTCGCACATGCGCCGCGCCTTCAGGAGATTTTCCGGCGTGAGGACCTTCGCGGTTTCGCCCCAGGCAACTTTCTCGCGCGCGAGCAGCAATGTTTCGGGAAAATTCGCTTTCACCAGATCGACATCGTGCAAGGCTGCGAGCACGGTGCGCTTCTCGCTGTGCCAGCGCCGCACGAGATCGAGCAGGTCGGCGCATGTCTTGGCGTCGATGGCGTTGAAAGGTTCGTCGAGGACAATGACGCGCGCATCCTGCAGGAGCAGGCGGGCGAACAGCATGCGTTGGATCTGACCGCCGGACAGTGTTCCGATCGCGCGCTGCTCGAAGCCGGTCAAACCCACCGCGGCGATCGCTTGGTGAATGCGCTCGTGCTGTTTTCGCCCAATGCCGCCAAAGAGGCCGGCGCTCCGCCACAGCCCCATCGACACCATGTCATAGACGCTGATCGGGAAGGAACGGTCGATCTCGGCGATTTGGGGTAGGTAGGCGATGTCGTGCGGGTCAACCCCGCCGCGCGCGATGTCGCCGGCAAGCGGCTTGAGGGTGCCGACAATTCCTTTGAAGAGGGTCGATTTGCCCGCCCCATTGGGTCCGACCACGGCCATGAGTGCGCCGGTCGCGACATCGCCGTCGAGATGATGCACCGCCGGATGCCGGTCGTAGCCGAGCGTCAAATCTTGAAATCTCAGTTGCGCGGTCATTGAGGCTTAGCCCATCGCCCAATAGGCCGACGCCCATAGCACGGCGATCAGCAACGCCGCGGCGGCGAGGCGCTCGGTGGCGGACAGCCGTAAAATCGACGGCGAAATCGACGCCGATGGATGTGCGTGCCCATGCGGGTGGTGATGGTGATGATGAGTGGCCATCGGCTGATCCATTGCACGCCGGCCCGGGTGGCCGGTTGATTACGTTATAATATAACATATCGAGCCGGCAAGCCAACCCGCATGCGGTGCCGTAGCCGGAATTCGCATAACCACGCGCCAACGTGTCAGCGCGCCCTGAACCAGTGCCCGAAAAAAGCGGCCCCGCCAGAGCGGGGCCGCGCCAATTGTGCTGACGGTTCCTCTACGAGAACCAATCACATCTTCACGCCTTTCTCGGTGAAATACTTCACGGCGCCCGGGTGCCACGTGATCGGCGAATTCGCCTTGGTCTGGGTTTCGAGTACGATGTTCTTCGCTTCCTTGTGGACCGCCACCAGCTCCGGCTGCTTCTCGATAAAGGTCTTGACGATGTCGTATGCCGTTTTGTCGGACATCTTGGCGTTAGCGACGAGAATGTTCTGCACCACCGCGACCTTGTTGTCCTTGTCCTGGCCGGGATAGGTCCCCTTCGGAATGACGCCGCTGCTGTAAAGCTGGCCATATTTGGCGTTCATCTTGCCGATCAGGTCGGCGGTGTCGACAAGCTTGATCTTGACGCCAGGTGTCGCGCCGAGATCGGTCACCGCCGCCGTCGGCAGCCCGCCGACCCAGAAGAAGGCGTCGATCTTCTTGTCCTTGAGCGCGTTGACGGATTCGGCGACACCGAGGCGTTCGCGCTTCATGTCCTTGTCCTTGTCGAGGCCGGCGGCCTCGATGACGCGGAATGCCATCACCTCTGTGGCGCTGCCGGGGGAGCCCGTTGAAACGCGTTTACCCTTGAGGTCGGCCATCTTCTCAATGCCGGTCCCCTCGATCGTCACAACGTGCTTACGGTTCGGGTAGAGCACCATCAGCGTTCGCACCTCGACCTTGTTACCCACGAACTTGCCCTCGCCCTTGAGCGCATCGAGCGCGGCATCGACCATCGAGAGCGCGACCTCGCTCTGCTCCGAGCCGATCAGCTTCAGATTATCGACCGAGCCGCCGGTGACGCGGGCCGTCGCCTGTACGCCGGGCACGTGTTTCGAAAGCACGTTCGCCATGCCGCCACCCAGCGGATAATAGACGCCGCCGGTACCGCCGGTGGCGATGGCGATATTCATTTGCTGTGCGACGGCGACGCCGCCTAGCAGAGCGACACCGAGCGCCATACAGGAGATTGCAAGACCAAGACGTTTCGACATTCGCAGTTCCTCCCTTATCTCTTATTGTCGACCAGCCGCTTGGATATGCGGCGGGGCCGGAAGCAAACGTTGTTTCAATATTACTACGACCGCGATCAACAGGCCAAATGTCGCGGTGTAGCTGATATCACGGCCGATGATCGCCTCTGCAAACGCCTCAAGCAGACTTGGGAACACCAGCAGCAGCCCCGCCAAGACCAGCAAAAGCCGTTCGGCGGCGGTGGTCCGGCGCAGCGCCCAGCCCTGGGCGGCGGCGGCGAGCGCCGCAAGCCCGAGCCCGGCCTTGGCTGTGATCATGACGATATCGACCCAGGATCCGCCTTTCGGGATCATCAGCAACAATCCGATGCCCTGCGGATCGAGGACGAAGACGAAGGGCACGAGGAAGGCCGGTAGCGTGTATTTCCACGCCTGCAGCGTGGTCTTGTAGGGATCGCCGCCGGTGATCGCGGCGGCGGCGAATGGCGACAAAGCCGTCGGCGGCGAAACCTCCGAAAGCACCGAGTAATAGAAGATAAACATATGCGCGGCGACTTCCGGCACGCCGAGCTTGATCATCGCCGGCGCGGTGATCACCGCGCAAATGATGTAGGAGGCCGTAACCGGCACGGCGAGACCGACGATCCAGACGATCAGCGCGGTATACACGGCTGTCAGCAGCAGCGATCCGCCGGCATAATCGATCACAATGGATGAGAATTTCAGCCCGAGCCCGGTCAGCGTCACCACGCCGACAATGATGCCGGCGATGGCGCAGGTGCTCGCGGCGGTGAGCACGCTGGTCGACCCTTCCGCGAGAGCGCCCACGAGTTTTTTCGGCACCAGCGCCGTCTCGCGCGTCAGGAAACTCAAGATGAAGGTTAGGATGGTCGCATAAAAAACCGAGGTCGTCGGCGAGTAACCCCACAACATGAAGACGACGATGGAGACGAGCGAGATAAAGTGGAAGCCATATCGCCGGGTCAGTTGCCACAACGAACTGTCCGGGACGAAGTGCTCGCCGTGAACGCTGAAGCGCCGCGAATCGAGCTCGACCATGAACAGCAGCGAAAGGTAATAGAGACAGGTCGGGATGGTCGCCATCCAGATCACGTCGAGATAGCTGATCTTGAGAAATTCGGCGATGAGGAAGGCTGCGGCGCCGAGCACCGGCGGCGAGATGATGGCGCCTAAGCCGCCGGCGGCGAGCAATCCTCCGGCCGCATTTCTTTCGAAGCCGGACTTCTTCATCATCGGATAGGCGACGGCACCGATGGTGACAGTGGTGGCAACACCGGATCCCGAGGGTCCGCCGAGCAGGAAGGACGACAGCACGACGGTGCGGCCGGCGGCATTGGCCTTACTGCCCATCAACGTCATCGAGAAGTCGATAAAGAACTTCCCCGCGCCCGAATGCTGCAGGAACGCGCCGAAGATCGTGAACAGGACGATCAATGTCGCGGAGACGTCGACGGGGACGCCAATTATACCTTCCAGCGTGATATACAAATGACCGACGAGCGCGGCAAAATCGTAGCCGCGGTGATTCCACGGCTGAGGTAAATACGGGCCGGCCAGCGCATAGACGATGAACGCAAGCGCGATGATCGGGACGATCGGACCGATCGTCCGGCGCGACGCTTCGATCAGGAGAACGATGAAAACCACGCCGAGCACTACGTCGAGACGCGTCGGCATCGTTGCGCGATCGGTGAAATCCTCCCCGCCCATGATGGCGTAGACAAGAATGCCGACGGCCGCAGCGCCAGCGAGCACATCCCACCATTGGATTCGGTTACGAAAACGCGCGGCAACGGGAAACAGCAGGAAGCACAGCACCATCACGAACGCGACGTGGATGTAACGCAGCTCCTGCGTCGGCACGATGTCGTAGGCTGCGTAGAGATGAAACAGCGACATCGCCACCGCGATCGCAGTGACGATCCTGCCCGCCCAACCGGACAGGCGGTTGGCGACACCCTCTTCTTGCTGGATGTATTCCTCGGCCTTGCGCAGACTCTCCGGCGAGATCGTCGGATCCGGCTTTATAATATCGTCAGCCATATTCCCCCCTTACGCGTTTTCGCGCTCCGGCGCCGAGACGACCGAGCGCGAATTCTTAATTACGGGCTGGAAGCCGCTCAAGTGCGGCAAAATGCGGCAATGCCCCTGACCCCCACATACTCCCGTTTGACCGTAGCATGTTCAACATTGCGAGGAATACCTGATGGCCGCTGCCGCGCGCTGCGGGGGTCACATGCACTTCACCTATCAACAGGACGCGCCTGCCGCCGCATGCGGCGAAATTGTGACGTAAGGCCGCGGCTAGACCCAAGAATTTCGTCATGCTCTAACTCGCCGTGATTCACCGGGCGGCAGCGATGAACGAGCAGCATCCTCGTGTCGTTTGTATCGGCGAAGTCATGATCGAGATGGCGCGCGGAAGCGACGGCCGTTTCGGCATTGCCTGAGGCGGCGATACATTCAACACCGCGATCTATCTTGCCCGCTGCGGCGTGAACGTCGCCTACGCCACCGCGCTTGGCGACGATCGTTTTTCCGATGGAATCGTCGCGATTGCCGCCGCCGAGGGCGTCGCCACCGATCTCATTCCGCGTCTGGCCGGCCGCCTGCCGGGTCTTTATCTGATCGAGACCGATCCGGAGGGAGAGCGCTATTTCCACTATTGGCGCGACAATTCTCCCGCGCGCGAGTTATTCGAGGCGCCGGAATGGGGAAAGATCGCCGAGTCGCTGGTCGCCGCGCAGGTCATCTATTTCTCCGGCATAACGCTTGGAATCTATTCCAACAACGCACTTGGGAGATTCCTCGCCGTCCTCGAACTCGCCCGCAAGAACGGCGTAACCATCGCCTTCGACAGTAACTTCCGGCCTGCCGTGTGGAAGGGCGACGTTCAACGCGCACGCACGGTTTTCACCGAGGCGCTCAAGCGGGTCGATGTGGCGCTACCGACTTTCGATGACGAAGCGCTGTTGTGGGGCGACGCCACCCCGCAGGCGACGGCGGATCGGCTGCGGGCGCTCGGGATCGCCGAAATCATCATTAAGAACGGTCAGCAGGATGCGTTGATCGTGGCCGGCGGCCGGCAAGAATTCGTCGCGGTGCCGGAAATTGTCGAGCCCATCGACACCACCGCAGCGGGCGATAGCTTCAATGCCGGCTATCTCGCCGCCCGCCTGTCCGGCACGCCCCCCGAGGCGGCAGTGGCTGCGGCACATAAACTCGCGGCCGAGAAAATCCGCCACCGCGGCGCTATCATGCCGCGACCCGCAGCCGCAGTGCATTGACGGCGGGCGGATCAGGGCCGCCCGATCAGCATTGCGCCCGCGGCTGCAAGCAGCGGAATGGGCAGTGAGACAAGAACCCGCAACCACACCACGCGCGGCGGCATCATCGGCAATTCAAAGGCCAGGAGGCGGGGAAAGGCAAACAGCGCCCACGCCGTCGAATAGGCGATGACCTGCGGCGCGCCGGCGCCGCCTTTGAGCGCGGCCGCGCCGATCGAGAATCCAACGACCGGGCCGCCTGGCGTCAGCGTACCGGCCAGCGTCGCGATCACAACGCCCAACGGTCCGGAATCCGGGCCAAGCCATTGGCTGACGATATCCGGCGGCAACGCGGCGGCGATATAGCCTGAACCGATGACGCCGATGGCAAGCCGAGGCAACAGTCGCAGGAATTCAAGCACGCCTAAGCGTGCACTCATGTGAAATGCGAGCTTGCCTTGCAGTACCACCGCAAGCGCCAGACCGGCGGCCACTGCCCACAGTAACAGCGTCACCGTGAGTGAAATCATGGATCAATCAATCTTGCGGAAATTGCCCGGACGGCGAGACGCGCGAGTACACCGGCCAAAACTGGAAACGGCAGCGCAACCAGCACACGCCAGAAGACAAAATCGTAACCGAAGAACGGCATTTCCCAGACCAGCGCACGGTTGTAGCCGAGCAGCGTCCAGCTAGTGATAAAGGCGATCGCCGCGCCGGCATCGGCGCCGATCGCGAGGAAGGCGCCGGCCACGGGATAGATCGTGAACGGTCCACCCGGCAAAATCGCGCCGGCCATCGTGGCGACTAAAATTCCGGCAAAACCGGATTCGGCCCCGACCCATCGAGCAACCATTTCGCGCGGCAGCAGCTGCGTCACGAAGGCGCCGATCAGGCAACCGGCGAAAACTTTGGGAAGGATATCCGCGAACAGGCCGAGATCGGCGGACAGCACCTCAAGCATACGCGCACTGCCGCCCTGCAGCCACACTTTCGCGGCCGCCGCAAGGACGAGGGCGGCGATGACGGCGGTGGACCAGTCGAAGGCGGAACGGCGGCGTGCACTCATGAGGCGGTATCAATGTCCGGGTTGCAATGCCGTTCAGCGCCGCAGTGCCGCCGCCTGACGCGCGAGTGTCGTGATGGTATCGAACGCGCCTACTGCCACCGCATCTTTTGGCGCAACCCAGGAGCCGCCAATCGCGACGACATTGGGCAGCGCGAGATAGCGCGCGGCGTTTCCCATGTCGATGCCACCGGTTGGGCAAAAGCGTAAATCCGGCAACGGCCCGGCGGCCGCTTTTAGCCACGCAACGCCACCCGACGCTTCGGCTGGAAAAAACTTCAGGCACTTAAAGCCGCGCTCAGCGAGGGCGAGCGCTTCCGAAATGGTGGCGCAGCCGGGGATCGCCGGCACCGGCGCCGCCGCCAACGCTCCGGCAAGCGCGGCCGGCGTTCCGGGGCTAACGAGGAATTTCGCGCCAGCCTTGATTGCGGCGGAGATATCCGCCGGGCGTGTCACCGTACCAAGACCGACCACAGCCTCGGGCAACGCGTCCGCAATGGATTTCACAGCAGCAAATGCAGTTGCCGTGCGTAATGTCACCTCGATGACCCGTAGACCACCGTTAGCGAGCGCGCGCGCCAGCGGAACCGCGTCTTCAACGCGTTCAATCGTAAGCACCGGAATGACAGGCGTGCCTGAGAACAGCGGTATCGGGTCGAGAATGGTCATCGCGTTTGACGAGCGGAAGAATCCGGTCCCTGGAAATCGCGCGCACCCTCGCGCATGGCGGCGAAAGGTTCAAGCGCCTCTGCATGATTGGGGGACGCAATGGCGGCGCTAAATGCTGTTGAGTTCCGGGACAGCACATTGGCAAAAACGTTGACCGGCCGACTCGCGCCCACTACGGTGCCGGTCGATGGGGATGGAGTCCCCCGATAACCGCCCGTGAAGGCTGATGACTCCTACTGCGTAATGGGAGCGGTAGGACTCGATCGGCTGAACGAGGGCGGTTTTTATTGGCCACGCATGCACGCGGCCCCGCCCTCCCGTTGTCGCCTCGCCCTGTTGTGACGAGGCCGCGAAAGGGAGTGTGACGGATGATGGAGAATATTTGGCTGGCGTCGGCCCTGTGGATCGGGCTCGCGCTGGCGTCGGCGCTGATTTCAATCCGGCTGGCATTATCGGTTGCGCTGATCGAGATCATGGTCGGCGCGATCGGTGGCAATTTGATCGGCATGCCGCTGACACCGTGGGTGAATTATCTCGCCGGGCTTGGAGCGATCTTACTGACCTTCCTCGCCGGCGCCGAAGTGGATATGGCGGTGGTCCGCCGCAATTTCGGCGCAAGCGTTGGCATCGGCTTCGTCAGCTTTCTCATTCCCTATGTCGGCTGCATGCTGGCCGCGCGCTATCTGCTCGGCTGGGACTGGCCGCAGGCGCAGATTGCCGGCATCTCGCTTTCGACGACGTCAGTGGCCGTGGTTTACGCCGTGATGGTGGAAACCGGCCTGAACAAGACCGAGCTCGGCAAAATTATCCTCGCCGCCTGCTTCATCACCGATCTCGGCACGGTGCTCGCGCTTGGCATCGTTTTCGCTAATTTCACGGCCTGGCTGCTTGCCTTCGCCGCCGCCATGCTCGTTGCGGCCTGGCTGTTGCCGAAATTCGCGCCTTGGTACTTCGCCAAGGTCGGCCGTAGGGTTAGCGAGCCGGATATCAAATTCCTGCTGCTCGTGCTGTTCGCACTCGGCGGCTTCGCGACCATGGTCGGCAGCGAGGCGGTCTTGCCCGCTTACGTCATCGGCATGGCGCTGGCGCCCGCATTCCAGCACGACCCTGAATTGCCGCATCGCATGCGCACGATTGCATTCGCAATTCTCACACCATTCTATTTCCTCAAGGCAGGCTCGCTCGTCGAGGCTATGGCGCTGATCAGCGGCGCCGTCTTGATTACGCTGTTTCTGGGGTTGAAGATGGCGACCAAGTTCGTCGGTATTCTTCCGCTGACATACTTTTATAAATTCGACAAGCGCGAGGGGATGTACACGACGCTCTTGATGTCGACCGGCCTCACCTTCGGCTCGATCTCGGCGCTTTATGGCTTGACCAATCACATCATCGACCAAGAACAGTATACGATCCTGCTCACGGCCGTGATCGGCAGCGCGGTTGTCCCGACGGTGATCGCGCAAAAATGGTTCCTGCCCAAGGTCGGCTTGGCGAAGCAGGAGGTTTGACATGTTCAAGCACATCGTGGTCGCCAACGACGGATCGGTGAGTGGATTCAAGGCGCTGACGATGGCCTGCGAACTTGCCAAGCATCACCATTCAAGCTTGCACATGATTTCCGTCGAGGAGCTGCCGGATTTCCCCGCCTCGATCGATGAGATTGTCGAAGCCAAGGCCGAAGAAAATCACAAATTCCACGACGTGCTGGAGCAGGCACGCAAGATCGCCAAAGCGAAGGGAATCAATCTAAAGGCCGAGGTTGTCGCCGGCCACGCCGCGGCTTCGATCGTCGAGCGCGTCAAGGCGATGAAAGCCGATCTGTTGATCATCGGCTTCACCGGACATTCGCCGCTCTACGAACGCATCATCGGTGGCACCGCGGACCGTCTGGTGCGGCTGTCGGCCTGCCCGGTGCTGGTCGTCAAATGATTCGACGTCATCTCTAATCGCTTCCGTCCATCGGCCGCATGCCGAGCTTGTGCATCAGCCGCCGGTCGCGGTCCTCGGCCGGATTTGGCGTGGTCAATAGTTTCGGGCCGTAGAAAATGGAATTGGCGCCGGCGAGGAAGCACAGCGCCTGCATCTCGTCGGTCATGTCCTCGCGCCCAGCCGAGAGCCGCACCATGGAACGCGGCATGGTCATGCGCGCCACCGCGATGGTGCGCACGAAGTCGAGCGGGTCGAGCGTGGCTCCCGTCGCCAGTGGCGTGCCCTCGACCCGCACCAGCATGTTGATCGGCACGCTTTCCGGATGCACCGGCAGGCTCGCAAGCGTCGCGATCATGCCGACGCGATCCTCCGCCGTCTCGCCCATACCGACGATGCCGCCGCAGCAAACATGAATGCCGGCGTCGCGCACGTGACCAAGCGTGTCGAGGCGATCCTGATAAGTCCGCGTCGTGATGATCGCGCCGTAATATTCCGGCGAGGTATCGAGGTTGTGGTTGTAATAATCGAGGCCGGATGCTTTCAGCC
>JACQTM010000253.1 GCA_016210825.1 Hyphomicrobiales bacterium | reverse complement strand
GCGCTTGAAGAGATCGTGGCGCAGGTGACCGACATCAACGTCGTTGTGACGGAGATCGCCTCCTCGGCGCACGAGCAGGCGACGGGACTTGCGCAGGTCAACACCGCGATCAATCAGATGGATCAGGTGACCCAACAGAACGCGGCAATGGTGGAGGAGAGCACGGCGGCGAGCCATTCGCTGTCCGCCGAGGCGCAGAAATTGGCACGGCTGGTCAGCCGATTCCAAGTCGGCGCGGCCGTCGCTTCGGCGGCATCGACATCCATGCCACGCGCCGAGCCAAGGCGGGGGCCCACGAAAACGCCGGTTCCACATCCGGCGGCGATCCGCGCGCGCACCAACGGCGCCAATGCACTTGCGCTCAACGCCGAAAAGGCCAAGCCCGATGAAGGATGGGAAGAGTTTTAGGGCGCGCTTGTCGTCACGCGTTCGTCACGCGCTGGCATCAGCCGGCGCGCGTTCGCGGCGATCGGAATAACATCCACTCGCGCGCGGCGTCTCGGCTGGCGTGGTAATAATCCCCGGCACCATCTCGACGGCGATGCCCGCCGCACGGCAAGCCGCGATCTCCTCGTTAGCTTGACGGCAGATCATCGGATTGCCCCCAAATAGCCGCACCAAACGCTTGCCGCACTTCGCCAAGGCGAGCATCGGCGCATTGAATTGATCCACGCCGGACCGTCCGTCCGATGTTTTTTCGACTGGTATTTTCCTCGCCTCACGACGGACGTAATCAAGAACCTCGCGAGAAACGAGATGATCGAACAGGATCACGTCAGCGGATTGCAGCGCGCGCATTGCGCGCAATGTGAGCAATTCCGGATCCCTTTGGCTTACGTAAACAAACGTCACCGAGCCTTTCTCCACCGTAGAGCCTTCGGTCCGTGTCGCCGCCAGTATATCGGCAAAGTCAGCCCCGCTCGGTGCGTGGTCGGGCGAGATAATGGCGCGCCGCGTAAATAACAGCCAAAAACTGCGCCGGCCGGTGAACGATAATCCGGATGTCTGCACTGCGGTGCGCCAGTTTTTTGCAGCTTGCGCCCAACAGGCAAAGCCTTGAGGAATGAGACCTTCGAGCTTCGCGCGGATTGATTGGGCAAAAATTGGCGCGGCGCCATCGGTGGAAATTCCGATCACCAGGGGAGAGCGATTGACCACCGAACCGAAGGTAAAATCGCAATAGGCCGGATTATCAACGACATTGACGGGAACGCCGGATGTGCGCGCCGCGACGGCAAACCGTTCGGCTTCGGAATTGCTTTCGCAGGCGCCGACGGCAATCGCGGCCCCTTTAAAGTCTCCGGCTTTCCATGCGCGTGCAAGGATACGGATATCCCCGCGCGGAGCATCGGCGGTGAGTGCGAGAAGCTCCTCGCTCGGATGTGGCACGAACACATCGACTTGCGCACCGGCAGCGGAAAGCAGTTCCACCTTCCACACGATGGCCGGCGAGTCACCGGCGACGATGGCGCGGCGGCCGGCTAGCGTGAAAAACACAGGCAGCCGCGATAGAGGCTTTATACTTGGTTTTCCAGTCTCACACGGCATTCGCGATCCGTTCATTATCGCCAGTCCTTTGCAACAGGAGCCGCTTGAGTTCGGGCACGCATGAGCCGCAATTCGTACCAGCGCGAAGCGCCTTGCCGATATCATCGACCGAAACCAGTGCCTGCGTTGCGATTGCCTCGCGAATCGTCGCAAGCGCCACCCCGAAGCAAACACACACAACGGGACCGGCCGGCACGATACCGTCGGCGGCGCGGCCGGCCAGTAAGGCCTGGCGGCCGCTCGTCTCGATCGTCTCCATTTCGAATAATGCCTTCACGGCGTCCCATTGCGGCGCGGCCGCAGCCGGCCCGACGAAAATGCAGCCATCGAGCCTGCCGTCGACGAAAGCAGCCACACGATATACGTCCCGCGATGGATCGCTGTATTCGGCAAGTTCCGCGCCGGGGCCGAACAATTGTGGTGCGACTTCGTGCCAGAAGGTTGAAGTTTCGGCGGTGGCGAAGAGATAGCCAAATCCTCCCGTCACGGCGGTACGTGCCCACCACGAATTGCCTGGCAGCTTGATTGGATGCCGGGTAAGCGCGAAGCCGCGCATGGCGAAGTCCACAGGTGCAATCGATGCCGCCGTTGCCTTCGCCTCGGGCTGTCCGGAAATCGGATCGATATACGGCGCGACAAGATCGCCGATGCGGGCGGCCGAGGAGGTTTCGTTGCTCCAATGGATCGGGGCAAACAGCGAGCCGCGTCGCTGACCGTCATTGATCGAAACCTTGAGCACGCAGCTTGCGTATCTCGTGGTGATTTTGGCGAATCCGCCATCGTCAAGACCGGCGGCCTCCGCATCCGCCGGATGAATTTCGACGAGCGGTTCGGGCATGTGCGCGCCGAGACGCGGACTTAGGCCCGTGCGCGTCATCGTGTGCCACTGGTCACGCGCACGGCCGGTATTTAGGCGATATGGGAACGATTCGGTAACTGCGTCCTTGAGGGCCGGATTATCGGACGCGATAAAGCGCGCTTTTTGATCCGGCGTAAAGAAACCGCCTTGCGCGAAAAAGCGGGTCTCGCACGGCTGCACATCACGCGCGGGCCATTGCACGGGATTAAGCGTCTCGAATGCCGTGCCGGAGATATCCACGAACGCGCCAAGATCGAAATCGCGCGCGCCATCATTCTCGAACGTGGAGAGCCTTGCGTGCTCGCGGAAAATATCCGTTACGGATTGGTAAGAAAATGCCTCCGCAAATCCCATCCGCCGGGCAACCTCCGTGACGATCCACCAGTCGGGCTTCGCCTCGCCCGGCAGGGGGAGGAACGAACGCTGCCTAGAAATGCGACGCTCAGAATTGGTGACGGTGCCGTCCTTTTCACCCCACGCTGCCGCCGGCAGTAGGGCATGCGCACCGGCGTTCACCGTGTCGTTGGACATGACGTTCTCGGATACGACGAAGAGCTCAAGCTTGCGCAACGCCTCGGCCATTGCGCCGGCACGTGGCAGCGAGACGGCTGGATTGGTGGCCATGACCCATAGCGCTTTGATTCTCCCAGCCTCGATCGCTTCGAACATCTGCACCGCCTTGAGCCCCTCGCGCTGCGCCATTCGCGGCGCGCGCCAAAAGCGGCGAACGCGATCGATCTCGGTCCTGGAAAATCCCATATGGGCGGCGAGTTGATTTGCGAGTCCGCCGACCTCGCGGCCGCCCATGGCATTTGGCTGTCCGGTGAGCGAGAACGGTCCCGCACCTGGCTTGCCGATGCGGCCGGTCGCCAGATGACAATTGATAATGGCATTGACTTTGTCGGTACCTTGCGCGGATTGGTTCACACCTTGCGAGAAGCAGGTGACTGTTCGTACGGTTGTACAAAAGTGCGCAAAAAATTCGGCAACGTCGGCTTCAGCCAGCCCTGTTGCGGCCGCCGTCGCGGCGATATCCGGTGCGATCTGCCGCGCGCGCGTGATCGCTTCGGCAAAACCCGTTGTGTGCGCGTCAATGTAGTCGCGGTCGAGCGTGTCATTATTGACGAGATGGGCCAAGAGTCCGCTAAACAGCGCCGTGTCGGTGCCTGGGGCAATGGGTAAAAACAGGTCCACGCCATCAGCTGTCGCCGTCCGCCGCGGGTCAATCACGACGATCTTGCAGCCGCGTGTCTCTTTGTTGCGCATCATGCGCTGAAACAATATCGGATGACACCAGGCGGTATTCGACCCGACGAGAACGATCAGATCCGCGATGTCGAGATCTTCGTAGATGCCGGGCACCGTATCGGTGCCGAACGCGCGCCGGTGGCCGGCGACCGATGAGGCCATGCACAGCCGCGAGTTGGTGTCGACATTGGCCGAACCGATAAATCCCTTCATCAGTTTGTTGGCGACGTAATAGTCTTCTGTCAGCAGCTGACCGGAGAGATAGAAAGCGACCGCATCGGGGCCATCGCGTGCAATGATGTGCAACAGGTTTCCGGCGACATAATCCAACGCGCCGGACCAATCGATTTGTGCCAACGTGTCGTCGCCCCGACGGACCATCGGATAGAGCAGGCGGCCTTCGAGACCGAGCGTGTCGCCAAGTGCAATGCCTTTCGAACACAAGCGGCCAAGATTGGCGGGATGATCGGGATCGCCGGCGATCATCGCACCGCCGCGGCCATCCGGCTTGGCCAGCACGCCGCAACCAACGCCGCAATAGGGACATGTGGTGCGGATCGCAGGCGGAAGCTGGGCTGGGGCGTTCATATGGCGTCTCAATAGACGTCTTGCTGATAACGCCCGTTACGCTTCAGCTCAGCGACGAACGCAATTGCTTCATCGGTCGTTCGCGCGCCGAATTGTGCGATGACATCAACCAAGGCGCGTTCGACATCCTTGGCCATGCGCTTGGCATCGCCGCAAACATAGACGTGCGCGCCGTCGGCAAGCCACGCCCAGAGATCGCGGCCGACCTCGCGCATACGATCCTGGACGTAAAATTTCTGCTCGCCGTCGCGCGACCAGGCAAGCGAAAGACGCGTAAGCACGCCGTTCGCTTTCATTGCCGAGAGCTCGTCTTCGTAGAAGAAGTCGTAAACGCTGCGCTGATGGCCAAAAAACAGCCAATTGCGACCGGGAGCCTTGGTCGCCATTCGTTCATGCAAAAATGCGCGGAACGGCGCGATGCCGGTACCGGGTCCAATCATGACGATCGGCACGACGGGATCGGTGGGAAGCGCGAAATCGTGCGCCTTCTGCACGTAGACCTTGAGCTTGTTGCCAGGTGCGATGCGCTCGGCGAGATATGTAGAGGCGACGCCGAGCCGGGTGCGGTCGCTGATGCGGTAGCGCACGGCGTCCACGGTGAGCGCGACACGGCCGGGGTTGGTCCTAATCGACGACGAAATTGAATAGACACGCGGTTGCAACGGGTCGAGTGCTTCGATGAACGCTTCCGGGTCGGGTCGAACGCCGGAAAACTTCTCGATCGCGGCGAGAACATCGAGCGTCGCGGCGTCGCCGTCCGGGTCTTCACCTGACGCCAATGCCTTCGCTTTCTGCCGCCGTTCGCCGCCGGTAATGTAGGAGAAAAGCTGGAACAGCATGTCGGGAGCCGGCGCGAGCGACACGCCGTCGGTCAGTACCTCGCGCAATGTACGTCCGCCGATGGGAAAATCCGGCGGCGCATCAAGGGCGGCGATCACCGCGTCCACAAGCACCGGATCGTTGGCGGGATAAAGACCAAAGGAATCGCCGGGAACGTAGTCAAGTCCGGATTCTGCGAGATCGAATTCGAGATGCCAGGTTTCCTTTTCAGAACCGTTTTTGTTCAGCCGGCTACGCGAAAGGAAGACCGCCTCGGTGGGATCATCACGCGACCGGCCGCGTTCGCCGCGTGGCGCAACCGTAGCATCGGCAGCCGTCGGAATCGCCTTTGCGGTTGACGGTATCGGCGCAGCGCCGAGCTCCGCGTACAAAGTCTTGAGCATCCGGGCGGTTTCTTTCCCGCCAGGCACACACAGGTTGAGCCGTTCCTCCTTCTTCAAAAAGAGTGCGTTGGAATAGTCCGCGCAATTGTATCCACATTGTCCACAATCCTGCTGGGCCATGGCCGCCATCATGCGTCGGCGTAACGGACGGCCATCGGCAAGCTTCATGCGATCTGCCATCGGCAATGTCTGGTCGTGCCAAGGTGCCTCGCCGTCGTCACCCTCATCGAGCGGATCTTTCATCGCGAGATTTGAACCGAGCAATGCCGCCGCTTCATCCGGCGACAAAGCGGTCACTCCGCCATCGAGCGATACGAGGCCAGCGAAAAACCCATTGAGCCAGGTGCGCTGTTCGGGCGTGAACGGCGCTGTGTCCGGAACGAAAGTGGTAAGCGGAGCGCGCGCCGGAGAACTCATTCCACAGTCTCCATGGCGCACATCGCCTTGAGTGCGTCGATGTCATGACGGCGGGTGAACGTCAGGAAGGTCTCAGCGTCCGAGGCGCGCTGCGCCATGTAGGCTTTGAGCATGCGCTCGACGATTTTCGGCGCGTCTTGCGCCTTCACATCGCGGTAGATTTCGCGGCCCAATGCCGCGCACGGACCGAAGCCGCCACCGACATGTATGTGATAGCCCTCGACCGTATCGCCATCATCCGATGTCTGCACCTTGCAGGCGAGCAGGCCAATGTCGCCGATGTAATGCTGCGCGCAGGAATGGTGGCAGCCGGTGAGATGAATATTGACCGGGCTATCGAGCGCAACGCGCGGCTCGCACCAGGCGGCAATGTCTTCGGCGTGACGCTTGGTGTCGGAGGCTGCAAACTTGCACCCGACGTTGCCGGTACAGGCGACAAGACCGGCGCGAATCGAGCTTGCCCTGGTTGAAAGACCCAAGGCGTCGATCGCGGCCTGCGCCGTCACCACCCGCGCGTCCGGTACTCCAGAGATCAATAGGTTTTGCCAAACGGTGAGGCGGATATCGCCGTCGCCCTGATCGCGCGCAATTGTCGCAAGCCCGCGCATTTGTCCGGCGGTGAGCTTTCCAACTGGAAGCGCAACACCGATCCAGTTCAGGCCCGGCTGCTTTTGCGCATGAACGCCGATATGCGCGGCGCGATCGAAGATAGGACGCGGCGCTATCGCTTCCGGCGGCAGGCGCGTGAGCCTGGTGCCGAGTTTTACTTCCATCGCGGCGAGGAATTTCTCGAAGCCCCAGGCATCGAGTACGTATTTGAGCCGCGCCTTGTTGCGGTTGGTGCGATCGCCATTTTCGATGAACACGCGAACCACGGCGTCGGCCACTTTGGTGGCATCGCGCGGCTTGACCACGACGCCGGTGTCACGCGCAAAATCTTTGTGCCCGGTGACGCCGCCAAGCGTCAGTCGGAACCATATGCCCGGCTCGACCCCGAAACCGTCTTTCACCTCGACGGCCTGAAAACCGATGTCGTTCGTATCCTCGAGCACGGCGATGGCGCCGGCGCCGTCGAAGGCGACGTTGAATTTTCGTGGCAAGCCGTAAAGCGTGCGGTCGTTAAGGATATGGAAGTGCCATTCCCGGGCGTAAGGCCGCGTATCGAGCAATTCCCGAGGATCGATGCCGGCGGTCGGTGTACCGGTCACGTTCCGGATGTTGTCGGCGCCCGAGCCGCGCGAGCACAGCCCGAGGTTCTGGATTTCTTCGAGTATGATGACTGCGTTTTTCGCCGCGATTTCACGGACTTGCAGGTTCGCCCGCGTTGTTACATGCGCATATCCACCGCCAAATTTTTCCGCGAGACCGGCGAGACCGGTCATTTGCCAATGCGCGAGAATTCCATTCGGAATCCGGAGTCGGCACATGTAGGAGTTTTGCGACGGCGCCACATAGAACAGCCCGTAGTAGCGCCAGCGGAAATTATCCGGCGGCTTCGGGAATTCGTCATTTGCAGCCTGTTCCTTCAGCCGTTCATAGGCATCGAAAGGGTGCTGTTCGCGTTTAAATTTCTCCTGATCTGAAAGCTTTTTTCCCGCCGCCAGCACTTTGTCCTGGGCTTCGAGGTGAGGGGCGTCGGGTCCGGCGTTCTTATGTCCCGTGGCGACTAAATTATTCGAAGGTGCGATCCTGCGTGAGGCACGAGCGGCTTCGAGGCCGGAAACGAAGCCCTCCAGATAACGTTTCTGCTCTGGGGAGAAATCGTTTGACATCTTCCGCGCTCACGCCGCCGCGCGTGCGGAAAAGGCACGACCGAAAATGACCTCGTCGCGGAATGCCTCGACCGATTTCCCAGACCGAATGAGGTCGAGATACCAAAGTCCATCGGCGGTATCGCCGAATAGTACCGCACCGACGAGACGGCCATCGGCGATGACAAGCTTTTTATACGTGGCGATGCCGGGGTCGTGCAGCACGATCTGCTCGGTGCCCGGCGCCCCGAGAAAATCTCCGGCGGAAAAAACGTTGACGCCGGATACTTTCAGATTGGTGGCGAGCACACTGCCGGGATAGGTCGTCTCTTCACCGGTGGCGAGACGCCGCGCGAGAACGCGCGCCTGTTCATAGGCCGGTTCGACAAGACCGTAGCATTGGCCTCGATGCTCCGCGCATTCGCCAATGGCATGAATGCCGGCAATATTAGTCTCCATCCCATCGTTAATGACGATGCCGCGGTTAGTAGCGATGCCGGCCGTGCGCGCGAGTGCGATATTTGGGCGGATGCCAACGGCGACGACGACGAGATCTGTTTCGATGCTGCGGCCATCTTTGAGTGACACTGCTTCGGCTCGCTTCTTACCTAGGATTCCCGAAGTCTCGGCATTGAGGTAAACCGTTATGCCTTTGGCTTCGAGCAAGGCCTTAAGCATGGCCGCGGCGCGAGCATCGAGCTGACGCTCCATCAACCGGTCCATCAAGTGAACGACGCTGACGCGGGCGCCAAACTTGGCGAGGCCATAGGCCGCTTCCAGGCCGAGAAGACCGCCACCGATGACCACCGCCTTCTTGCCCTTGCGGATAAGGCCGGAAATCGCCGTCACATCGCTAAGATCGCGAAAGGTGACGACTCCCTTAAGATCCATTCCGGGTACCGGCAGCCGTATCGGCTGCGACCCGGTGGCGAGCACAAGGCGCGAATAGGGCAGGGTGGCGCCGTTTGCTAATGCGACGCGCCGGATTTGCGGATCGATGGCGGTCGTTGCGTGGCCATAGAGCAGCGTGACACCACGGTCGCGCCACCATTGCGACGGCTTCAATTCGATTTCGGTCGCGGCGACTTCACGGGCAAGCACGGATGAGAGCAGGATACGATTATAAGCGATCCGCGGCTCCTCGCCGACGACTGCAATCGCATAGCGCCCAAGCGCGCGCGCGGCGAGCTCCTCGACGAATCGTGTCGCCGCCATTCCGTTGCCGATGACGACAAGCGGTTCAGCCACAATTTCCTCCGCGCTGGTTCCAATGCCACTTCATGCCGCTTCAACGAAGTGATGGCGCTCGTAAAGGAATTCGAGCACTCGCTGGCGGGATTTGAGGTAGGTCTGATTGGCGACGAGTTCGAGCCGCTTGCGCGGACGGTCCAGCGCTACCTCAAGCACCTCGCCGATGTGTGCTGACGGGCCGTTGGTCATCAACACGATGCGATCAGAGAGCAGCACCGCCTCGTCCACGTCGTGGGTAATCATCAGCACGGTGTTGCCGAGCTTCTGGTGGATCGCCATCACCGAGTCCTGGAGATGCGCGCGCGTCAGTGCGTCGAGCGCGCCGAAAGGTTCGTCGAGGAGGAGCACCTTCGGCTCCATGGCGAGCGCGCGGGCGAGGCCCACCCGCTGCTTCATACCGCCGGAAATCTCCGAGGGTCGCTTGCTCTTAGCATGCGCCATCTGCACCAGCTCCAGATTATGCATGGTCCAGGTGTGACGCTCGGCGCGTGACTTGACGCCACCGAAGACCTTATCAACTGCGAGCCGAACGTTGTCGTAAACGGATAGCCAAGGCAGCAATGAGTGGTTCTGGAAAACCACGGCACGATCTGGGCCGGGTTCGTTGACCTCGCGGTCTTCCAACAGCACGCAACCTGCTGTCACCGGGAAGAGGCCGGCGACGATGTTGAGCAGGGTGGTCTTGCCGCAGCCGGAATGGCCGATGATCGAAACGTACTCGCCTTTTTCGATGCCGAGCGTGACGTCTTTAAGCACCTCTGTCGTGAGCGAGCCGCGGGTGAAGGTCTTGTCGATATGATCGAGCTTGAGATAGGGCTTCATCCCTTTCCTCTCAGTTGGCGGCCGTGCCGCGGGTTACGATCGTTGCAACGAATGCGACGATCCGGTCGAGGATGAAGCCGATCATCCCGATATAGATGAGCGCGACAACGATGTCGGAAAGGCGCGACGAATTCCACGCATCCCAGATGAAGAAGCCGATGCCGACGCCGCCCGTGAGCATCTCGGCGGCAACGATGGCAAGCCAACTCAATCCGATGCCGATGCGCAGCCCGGTGAAGATGTAGGGTGCCGCCGCCGGAATCATGATCTTGAAGAAGAATTCGAATGGATTGAGCCGGAGCACCTGCGCGACGTTTCGGTAATCCTGAGGAATATTGCGGATGCCGACTGCGGTGTTGATGATGATCGGCCACACCGACGTGATGAAGATGACGAAAATCGCCGAAGGCTGACTGTCGCGGAACGCGGCGAGTGAGATCGGCAGCCAAGCGAGCGGCGAAATGGTCCGCAAAACCTGAAAGATCGGATCGAGACCCCGCATCGCCCAGACCGACTGACCGATGATCGTGCCAAAGATAATGCCAATCAGGCCCGCAAGGCCGTATCCGATGGCAACGCGTTGCAACGATGTGAGTACGCGCCAACCGAGACCGATGTCCTGCGGTCCGGCGATGAAGAACGGATCGACGATGAGGTCGCGCGCTTCGGTCCAGATCTTGGTCGGTGAGGGCAATGTCGCGCCCGGCTTCATACAGAGGATCTGCCAGATGGTGAGAATGAGCGTGAGCATGATCAGCGGGGGAAGCACGCGTGCCGCGATGGCCCAAAGCTGCGGGACCAATTTTGTTTTGAAGTAGCTCGGCTTCCGGGGTTCGAGATGCAGCACATCCGCCACCACGGCTGATGCCGCGGCAGCGGCTGTTGGTTGAGTCTTGCGAATTGGCATGTTCATCTTGTTCTTCTCTGCCGGTAAAAAGGCGCGGGCCACCAATGTGGCGGCCTGCGTTGCGGTCACACCTCGATGCGCTTGATCGACAGGCTCTTGAGGTAGGCCGACGGATTGTCG
>JACQTM010000252.1 GCA_016210825.1 Hyphomicrobiales bacterium | reverse complement strand
GTTGGTCATCGGCCAGCCGACGATGTTGCCCATAAGCTTGAGCGCGAATTTGTGCGCCTCCTCGCCGTCAACGGTGTCGCAGGCGTCGGATGCCACGATGACGCGATAATCGCGGTTCGTCGCCTCGAACGCGGTGCAGAAGACGCACGAGGTGGTGTTGACGCCGGCAAGCACGATGGTGTCGGCCTTCAGCCGCCGTGCCAGCAGAAATTCGAGATCGGTCTGGTAGAAGGCGCTATAGCGCTTCTTGGTCTTGACGATGTAATCCGACGCATCGAGCAGGTCGGGGATCACTTCCGTGCCCGGCGAGCCCGCGACGTTATGATACTTGTTGCCGCTGCGGTTCTTGGTTTTGTCCTCGCTGATCGCGTTCCAGAACGGATTTGCGAGCGTCTCGGCCGGATCGCGATAGAAGGTGACGACGTGGACGAGCGGCACGCCGATCGCGCGCAACGCGGTGAACAGCGCGCGGGCGCGCGCGATAACCGGGCCGCAGCGCTCCGCCGGCAACGGTAGCGTCGCAACCGCGGGATCGAGATGGCCGCGATGCATGTCGACGGCGACGACGGCGGTGCGCTTGGGATCGAGCTGCATAGGAGGTCTCGCTCGGTTGCTTCACTATAACGCTAAAATGCATGCCGTATTGATGCTAGCTATTCGTAATGACGCTGGCTATTCGCGCCGTAAGCGCTCATAGTGATCCATGGATGCATTATTTGGCTATGCCCTCTGGGAACTCCTAGCCGTCGGGGTTTTCGTCGTGAGCGTCGCCGCGTGGGTTTGGTGAGATCCGCGCCTCGGAACACTGGCCCGATACCGGCTATGATCCGGCCAGCGCACCGGCGGGGCGTCACCGTTCAACAACAGCAGGAACCGGCATGACCGATCAAGCGCACCGCTACAGGGTGGGGCAGATCGTCGAGATTCTCCCCTCGACGCTGCGATCGGCCGCGCACGGCCAATATGAGATCGTCCAACTCGTCCCCTGCGATGCGAACGATCCGCAATACCGCATCAAAAGTCGCAACGAAAAGCACGTGCGCGTCGTTTCCGAGCGCGATCTTGTCGCCGTGGCCAATGTCCTTTCGACCGTGAAATGACGCTACCCTTTGCCCACCACTTCGACGCGTGCCTGCCGGGCGTTGCGGCTCCCGTGCGCATCGCCTCCCTGCACGACGCGCAGGTTTTCACGCGCCGCTGGGTGATCAGGGACAAGGATCGCGCGCTCAAAGCCCTGCTGCGAAAAATCGAGCGGGCGAACAGCACGGCCGGAACCGACGCGGCGATCGACGAATTCCGGCAGGCCCTGAAATCGCGCGGGCTTTTGAGCGCGCAATCGAAGGTAACGCCGGCCTGAGGCGCGGGCATATCACATTGCCGGACATCAAAAAAATTGTCGTTCCCGCGACCCGCCTTCGCCAAGGCTTCGACGGGCTGATGACTGAGCCCGCCGAAGCGTGAGCGAAGGAGGGAAGCGGGAACCTATAGCCGCGAAGCCATTCGCATCGCACCGCCTGAGTTTATGGGTCCCCGCCGGAGCCTGTCATCGGGCCGGCCAAGGGCCGGACCCGTTGGCGGGGACGACGCTTTTATCATCCGCACATTGGAATAGGGGCACTTCTCATGTCATTCCCACGCCCTGTTCTCGTCCCTGCCACGTCAAAGCCTGCCCATCAAGAATTTCTCGATCGCGTCGTTGACCGGTTCCGGATTGGTGAGCGGCGACATATGGCCGCCGCTCTTGATCTCCGCCGTCACCGCATTGGGCAACGCCGCGCCGATGAGATCGACGAGGCGCGAGGACGGGCGCCGCGTGTCGCGCGCGCGAAGGAGCAGCGTGCGCACGCCAAACCCGCGATAATCCTCGAGCGTCGTGTTCATCTCGAATGCGCCGCGCCAATCCTGATAAAGCCGCATGGCGCCGGCGGCAATCAGCTCCTGACGGCGCTGCGGCATCGCCGGCCAAGCCGCCGGTCCCATCCAGTAATCGACAAAGAAGCGCGCCGCGCCCGCGGTGTCCCCGCTTGCGAAGTGCGCCCGCTCGCGTTCGCGAATGGCGGCGATCTCGGCATATTCCGCGCCGGACTTGTCGAGCAGATGAAAGCAGGACGGCTCGATCAGCGTCAGGCTAGCAAGCCTGTCACGCCGTTCGAGCGCCGACTTGATCGCGACCACGCCGCCATAGGAATGGCCGAGGAGATGCGCACTTCCGCCGGCGTCATCGATCAAGCGTTGAACGAATGCGCAGTCCTCGGTGAAAGAGAAATCGCCGATGCGCGGCGCGCCGCCTTGCGGCTCACCGGCATAAAGATCGGGCGCCAGCACGCGGAAGCGCCCGCGCAGGCGCTCGGTGAGCGTGCGCCATTGCCAGGCGTTGGAAAGGCTGCCGTGCACGAGAATGACCGGCGGCCCCTGCCCTTCGTCCTCGAAGAAACGCACGCGGCCGTTGATAACGATGGTTTTCATCGGCGCTGATTTGCTCCTCGCTGTGGCTGCGGAGAGTTTGTCATGGCCGGGCTTGTCCCGGCCATCCACGCTTTGAAGCGTTGCAACGCTGTAAAGACGTGGATGCCCGGGTCGAGCCCACGGCTGTCCGGTTTAAGAAATTTGGAGTCATTACAAGTGCTTGCAACAGCTCAAGTTCAAAGTATTTGTTGGCACTCCGGACTGGGGACTGCGAACTTGAGTCATTTGAATCACTT
>JACQTM010000035.1 GCA_016210825.1 Hyphomicrobiales bacterium | reverse complement strand
CATGTGGGTGTGCACGGCGTCGGTGCCGGGAAAACCCGGGCCCGCGGGCGAGCCTGAGCAGATCGTCTCGTAATATTGATGTGTCTCGTTGCCGAAATTGAGATTGTTCATCGTGCCCTGCGCGCAGGCGAGCGCGCCGAGGGCACCGAACAAGCAATTGGTCACCGCTTGCGAGGTCTCCACGTTGCCGGCGACCACGGCGGCGGGAAATTCAGGCGACAGCATCGATTGTTTGGGGATCACGATGTTTATCGGGCGCAGGCAACCGGCATTCATCGGGATTTCGTCGTCGACCATAACGCGAAACACGTAGAGCACCGCCGCGCGTGTTACCGGCTCCGGCGCGTTGAAATTCGTATTCTGCTGCGGTGACGAGCCGGTGAAATCGACCGTCGCCTCGCGCTTCTTCTTGTCTACCGTGATCTTCACCCTGATCACGGTGCCTTGATCCATCTCGTAGGAAAATTCACTGTCGTGCAGGCGGTCGATCACGCGGCGCACGCTCTCGGCGGCGTTATCCTGCACGTGCTTCATATAAGCATCCACTACGCTTTGCGAAAAATGCGCGACCATCTTGCGCAATTCCTGCACGCCTTTTTCGTTGGCGGCGATCTGCGCCTTCATGTCGTTGATGTTCTGCAGTGGGTTGCGTGCCGGATACTTGGCCCCGGTCAGCGCCGCGTAGAGCTCCTTCTCACGGAAACGGCCGCGGTCAACGAGATTGAAGTTGTCCATGTAGACGCCTTCCTGCTCGATCGTCGTTGCGTTTGGTGACATGGAACCGGGCGATATACCGCCGACGTCGGCATGGTGGCCACGGCTTGCGACCCAGAACAGAATCTGAGGCTTTTGCTTTTCTCCCCCTCCCCCTTGTGGGGAGGGGTTGGGGGTCGTTAGATCGCTCGACGACGATTTCTTACGCTCTGCCCCCCCTCCCTGACCCTCCCCCACAAGGGGGGAGGGAAAAGTAGAAAGATCAAAAACCGGCGTACACACGGTGATGTCGGGTAAGTGCGTGCCGCCGTTATACGGCGCGTTGATCGCATAGACGTCGCCCGGCGCGATCCTGCCGGCATTTTCGCGAATGATGGTCTCAACCGCGCGATCCATGGAGCCGAGATGCACCGGCATGTGCGGCGCGTTGGCGACGAGCGTGCCATCGGCATCGAACACCGCGCAGGAGAAATCGAGCCGCTCCTTGATGTTGACTGAGTAGGCTGTGTTCTGCAGCGCGACGCCCATCTGCTCGGCGATCGACATGAAGAGATTGTTGAAGACTTCGAGCATCACCGGGTCAGCTTGCGTGCCGATGGCGTGCTGGCGCTCGAGCGGAACCACGCGCGCGAGTACGAGATGGTTCTTAACCGTCAGTTCCGCCTGCCAGCCATCTTCGACCACGATAGTCTGATGCGCCTCGATCAGGATCGCGGGACCGGGAATCTTGTGACCGGACGCGAGCTGATCGCGGGTGAACACGCCCGCGTCGTGCCATCGGCCATTGGTGTAGAAGCGCGTGCGCCGGGCAGGTGCTGGTAGGGGCTTGCTTGATAGCGCATGGACTGTCTCAGCAAATTTTGCGCCGCCACCGACCGCTTCAACCGACACCGCCTCGACGACGAGCTGTTTTGACTCGTCAATAAAGCCAAAGCGCTTTTTGTGTGCGGTTTCGAAGGCCGCTTTCATCTCGTCGAGCGGCGCGAGTATCACATGCAGATTTTGCTCCCTCCCCCCTGGTGGGGGAGAGTCGGGGATGGTGGTGGACGCTTGCGCTGCGGTTTGAAATTTACTCCCCTCCCGGCTGCCTTCGGCAGCCGAGCTCCCCCGCAGGGGGGGAGGTGAAAATAATTGTGTGGCAAGTTCACCGGCATACACGACAATGGCGGTGTCCGTTCCCGAATAACGAATATGCGCGCGAACATGCGCCGTCACGTCGGCCGCAGGCACGCCTTGACCGATCACTTCATCGCGCACCTCGCGGCCGAGGCGGTCCGCGACGGAAACCATCGATTTCAACACAGCGTCGCCAAAAGGCTCCTCGATCGCCTGCTGCCTGGTCCCGCGAATGTCGGCCAAACCCATGCCATAGGCGGAGAGCAGCGACGAGAAGGGATGGATCAGCACCTTGGTCATGCCGAGCGCGTCAGCGACGAGGCAGGCGTGCTGGCCGCCGGCACCGCCGAAGCAATTAAGCGCGTAGCGCGTAACGTCATAGCCGCGCTGCACCGAAATCTTCTTGATCGCGTTCGCCATGTTCTCGACGGCAATCTTGATAAAGCCGTCGGCCACCTCTTCGGCTTTGCGTCCGTCGCCGACCTCGCGCGCGAGCGCCGTGAACGCGGCCCGCACCGCCGCTTCGTCGAGCGGCTCGTTCTGCCGGGGTCCAAAAATCTTTGGAAAGAAATCTGGAATGAGCTTCCCGACCATGACGTTGGCGTCGGTCACGGCAAGCGGGCCGTCGCGGCGATAGCATTTCGGCCCAGGATTGGCACCCGCTGAGTCAGGGCCGACCCGGAATCGGGCGCCATCGAAATGCAGGATTGAGCCGCCGCCCGCCGCAACTGTGTGGATGAGCATCATCGGCGCGCGCATACGCACACCCGCGACTTCGGTTTCAAAGGCGCGTTCATATTCGCCGTCAAAGTGCGACACATCCGTTGATGTACCGCCCATGTCAAAGCCGATGAGATTTGCGAATCCGGCTTCGCGGCCGGTTTCTGCCATCCCAACGACGCCGCCGGCGGGGCCAGACAGGATCGCATCCTTGCCTTGAAACAATTCCGCTGCCGTCAGCCCGCCCGACGACATCATGAACATCAGCCGCGTATGTTCATTCGCAGCACCCCCCTGCCGATCGCCTTCGCTAACGCTTCGGCAATCGACCTCGCCCACAAGGGGGGAGGTGAGAAGAGATGAGACCTGCGCCACATAGCGGCGCAGGATCGGCGAGAGGTAGGCGTCGACAACAGTGGTGTCGCCGCGGCCGACGAGTTTGATCAATGGCGAGACTTCATGGCTGACCGACACCTGCGCGAACAATTCGCGCGCGATGGCCGCGACGCGCTGCTCATGTTGCGGATAGCGGTAGGCGTGCATGAACACGATCGCAACCGCCTTGACGCCGTCAGCCTTGGCGGATTCAAGTTCGCGCCGCACGGCCGCGAGGTCGGGCTCGCGTTCCACTGTGCCGTCGGCGAGCACACGCTCATCCACTTCGATCACACGTTCAAACAACATCTCCGGTTTGATGATGTGGCGCGCGAAGATTTTCGGCCGCGCCTGGTAGCCGATGCGTAGCGCGTCGCGAAAACCTTTCGTGGTGACGAGCAGGGTACGCTCGCCCTTGCGTTCGAGCAGCGCGTTTGTGGCGACGGTTGTGCCCATCTTCACAGCGCCGACGGCGCCGGCGGGAATCGTCTCACCATTCTTCAGGCCGAGCAGATCGCGGATACCATGCACCGCGGCGTCGCGATAAGCCTCGGGGTTTTCGGAGAGCAATTTATGCGCGACGAGCGAACCGTCCGGCCGCCGACCGACAACGTCGGTGAACGTGCCGCCGCGATCGACCCAAAAATCCCAACTCGCCTGGTTACCGCTCGCCATCGCGTCCTCGCCGATCACTTAAAGTAACTAGAAAAAAACGTCAATAAATCGTTGACAAATTATAGATGACATCTACGATCGGTTGCGACTGGGTGACGACTTAGCTTCGCCGGGTGGGATGGCGATGAAAGCGCAAAGCGACGCGAAGCTCGGGCCGATTGTCTCCTCGGCGCATCTGGCGTCGGGGGCTATGCCGGCATTGTCCGAGCTCGAGTTCGGCTTGATCCTGCTCGGACATGCGTTCGAACGCTGGATGGTACGCTGCATGGCGGCATCGGGCGTACCCGACCTTTCGCCGCTCGATGTGCTCGTCCTGCACACTATCGCCCATCGCGGACGCGCCAAACGGCTCGCCGACATCTGCCTCGTCCTCAATATCGAGGACACCCATCTTGTCACCTATTCGCTGAAAAAGCTCGATGGACACAGGCTCTTATCCTCCGGACGGCGCGGCAAAGAGAAGACCGTTAGCCTTACAGCCAAGGGCGACGCCGTCATCCAGAAATACCGGAAAATCCGTGAGGCGTTGCTGGTCGAGCCGGTCAAGGGTGCCGGCAGCGACGAGCGCCGACTTTCGGAAATCGCCGGCCTGATGCGGGCGCTCTCGGGTCATTACGATCAGGCGGCGCGTGCGGCGGCGAGCCTCTAGGTTTATGCGGACATTTCAAGTGATGAAGCCGACTGATAGTCTTGCAACATGCAACAAGGCGGGCGGAAGGCCCGCGAGGGAGACGTGACATGACGATCGTAATGCGTGGAATATTTGGGCTGCTTCTCGCCGGTGGGCTTGCCACCGCGGCGTCCGCACAGACTAAATGGGACATGCCAACACCCTATCCAGACAGTAATTTCCACACCAAGAACATCATTCAATTCGCCGCCGATGTAGACAAGGCGACGAATGGCTCGCTCAAGATCCAGACGCATTCAGCCGGTTCGCTGATCAAACATCCGGAGATCAAGCGCGCGGTGCGCCAAGGCACAGCGCCGATCGGCGAAATTCTCGAGTCGCTTGCCGCCAATGAATCGCCGGTTTACGGCATCGATTCACTGCCGTTTCTCGCCACGGGCTATGATGCCTCGAAGAAGCTTTATGCGGCACAGCGGCCGTATCTGGAAAAGCAGCTCGCGTCTGAAGGCCTGATGCTTCTCTTCTCCGTGCCGTGGCCGCCGCAAGGCCTCTATGCCAAGCGCGAGATCAAATCGGTTGACGATCTCAAAGGCCTTAAGTTCCGTACCTACAACCCGATGATCGGCCGCATCGCCGCGCTTGCCGGCTCGATCCCAACGCAAATCGAAGTGCCCGATTTGCCGACGGCTTTCGCCACCGGCCGCGTGGATGTCATGGTGACTTCGGCATCGACCGGTGTGGACACAAAGGCGCAGGACTACCTGACGCATTACATGGACACACAGGCCTGGCTTCCGCGCGACATCGTTTTTGTCAACAAGGCCGCTTTCGACAAATTGAAGGACAATGAGAAGAAAGCGCTGCTCGATGCCGCCAAGGTGGCGGAGGAGCGCGGCTGGAAAGCCTCAATCGAAGAAATGCAGATTAAGACCAAGGCGCTAAAGGATGCCAAGATCATCGTTGTGACGCCGAGCGCCGAATTAAAAGCTGGGCTGAGCAAGATCGGCGCAACCATCGCCTCGGAATGGGTGACGGCTGCCGGGGCCGACGGCAAGGCCATGCTTGACGCGTATCGCAAATAACGATCACGCGACGTCTTCAACTGCCACAATGAGGAACCCTCTCCCGTCATGGGAGAGGGTTTTGTGGGCCTCATGCGCCGACTTCTCGATAATCTCTATTGGCTTGCGCTCGTTCTTTCCGCGCTGTGCCTCGTTGCTATCGCTATTCTGGTTGGTTCGCAGCTGGGCGGGCGGCTTGTCGATGGCGCTCTGAAGCTCGTCGGATTGCCGGTTTACGGCTTCGTTGTGTTGTCGCTTGCGGAGATGGCGGGCTATCTGCTCGCGGCGTCGAGCTTCCTCGCACTTGCGGGGACTTTAAAATCCGGGGCGCATATCCGCGTCACGATGCTGCTCGCGGCCTTGAGCGAACAGATGCGGCGCTACGTCGAATTATGGGCCTTCGGCGCGGCTGCGATCGCGTCGGCCTACATCACCTATTACCTGACGAATTTCGCCTGGGTTTCGTTTCGCTTTCATGAGGTCTCGCCCGGCGTCATTCGCGTGCAGCTTGTCTATCCGCAAGCGGCGATGGCGGTCGGCGCCATCATCCTCACCATCGCGCTGATCGACGAATTCTTCATCATTGTCAATCGCGGGCGCCCGAGCTTCCGCGCCGCCGAGGACGCCATCTCGCTCGGCAAGGAAAGCTGACCAATGGACCTCGTGCAGCTTGCCGCCCTTCTGATCCTACTGCTGTTCATTATTCTCGGCTCGGGCGTCTGGATCGCGCTCGCGCTCGCGGTCTGCGGGTTTGCCGCCGTACTGACCAAGGTCGCGACGCCGGCCGGGCAAGTGATGGCGACCTCGATGTGGACGGCCTCCAATTCATGGGATCTCACCGCGCTGCCGATGTTCATCTGGATGGGTG
>JACQTM010000241.1 GCA_016210825.1 Hyphomicrobiales bacterium | reverse complement strand
TCGGTATCGCGCGCAATTCGCGGCGCCGCTCCTGCGGATCTGCGCCAAGCAGCGCCTGAGCGTGAATCGTACGCGCCTTACGCCGCGCCTGATCGAGGGTGATTACATCTGCCGGGCCGATCTTGAATTGCCGCTCGCGCCCGCGAGCATCGGTGTAGCGCTGATAGAAAGTCTTGCCGCCCGACGCGCGCACTTCGAGCAAAAAGCCCCGCTGATCGATATCGAAAAAATCAATCTTCGAGCGGCCGGAAATACACGCGGCATTTCGGATGAAGGAACGTGTGAGTGAAATCTTGGGCATGTGAACGCAGATACGAAACCAAAGACATGAAGACTGACTGAGATGTCACAATAAAGTTCGCGTATGAGTCAAGTAAATGCACGAATATTTCAAGTTTAGAGACGTAAATTACGTTTGTAACGACGTTCGTTTCTTTTTCTATGAAGTAATTGTCTTAGAAAAGGACACGGAAGGGGTGCGATGCTGAGTGAGGATTGGCGAAAAAAACTGTCGGTGCCAAATCTGCAACTCGCGCTTCATGAGCGCCGTGAGTTCGCGGCGAAAGTGCGCGCAGCGCGCGCGGTGCTTGGGTGGAGTCAAGCCGCACTCGCCAATCGAATTGGCGTGACGCAGCGCACTGTGAACAGGCTCGAGCAAGCAGCAGCCGATGTCCGACGCTCAACGGCGGTTGCCATTGAGAACGTTTTTCGGGCCGAAGGCATCATTTTCGAAGCTTTGGCGAAGGGCGGTTTCAGAATGGTCGTGGTCAACGGCACCCACGTCATTGACATCAGTCGTAGCGGTGCTAGCCGCGATTGATCACCCTTTTCAAATCTTGATTGATTTGCCACCCGGGTGATGTGAAGGCATTCGGTCGGCGGCGCCTGGTACTCTCACGGATAATCTAGCTAGATTACTTCCGCCGCCACAAAGGGGCGCGCTGAAAAATGGATTTGCCTATGCAAGCGACCGTCGACAAGAACTGGCAAGAATTGCCAACCGATCTTCCCGTGCCGCACGACGATGGCGCCGCCGGTCATCTCGCCGGGATGAAGCTACCGGACGTCGCACTGCTCGCGACCGACGGTACCTCGGTCAGTCTTGCCCACCTGAAGCGGCGAACCGTGGTCTATGCCTATCCGAGGACCGGCGTTCCCGGCATGCCGAACCCGACGGGCTGGGACACAATCCCTGGCGCGCGCGGCTGCACGCCGCAATCATGCGGCTGTCGCGATCATTTCGCCGAGTTGCGGCAGCTCGGCGTCAATCAGCTTTATGGATTGTCGACGCAGAATACCGCGTATCAACGCGAGGCAGCGGAGCGGCTGCATTTGCCCTTTGCCATTCTCTCGGATGAGGACTTGCGATTGACGCGTGCTCTAAATTTGCCGACGTTTGAAGTGGACGGCCTGACATTACTTAAGCGGATGGCCTGGGTGATCGACGATGGAACGATCACAAAAGTTTTCTATCCGGTATTCCCGCCGGATCGGAACGCGCAAGACGTCATCGATTGCCTTCAGCGGTCGAGGTAGGCGCGCACCGCGGTAAACACCGCGCGAAACATTTCCGGCGTAAGTACGCCGGTATTGGTGTTATAGCGCGAGCAGTGATAGCTGTCGAAAAATGCTTTGCCGTCGATGGCATGTTCGGCACCATGCGCAAAAACGAATGCCGACCGCCGAACCCCGAGTGCAACAAGTGCGCTATCGTGGGCGATGCGCCCGAGCGCCACGAGCGCGCGCAATTTCGGCATCTCGGCAATCGTAGCCGCAAGAAAATACCGGCATGTGACGATTTCCGTCGTCGTGGGCTTGTTTTCGGGCGGCACGCAGCGCACCGCGTTGGTGATACGGCAATCGACAAGCCCGAATCCGTCGTCGGCGCGCGCCTGATAGCGTCCATGCGCGAACCCATGATCGAGCAATGTCGCGTAGAGCAGATTGCCCGCGTAATCCCCAGTGAAGGGCCGCCCCGTGCGATTGGCGCCCTGAAGGCCGGGCGCAAGACCGACAATGAGGACGCGGGCGTCAATCGGGCCGAAGGATGGAACGGGGGCGTTGAACCAATCCGGTTCGCGCTCGCGCCATTGCGCACGAAAGCTCACGAGGCGCGGACAGCGCGGGCAGTTGCGGCCAGCCTTGCCGCTTGCGTCGCGCATTGCCCCCCCAGCGCGCGTCAATCCTCGAAGTCGTCGTCTTCGATTTCAGCCCCGGCGCCCGCGCGCTGGCGTGTATCGCGCTGTAGGAATTGCGGAGTGTGTCCCTGGCGCGGATCGCGTGCGGGCCGCTCGGTAGGATCGCGCCCGATCTTCGACTGTAATTCGACGATATCCGTGAATACGTCGGCTTGCCGCCGAAGCTCGTCGGCGACCATGGGTGGCTGGGTGGTAATGGTGGAAATCACCGTTACGCGTACGCCGCGCCGTTGGACGGCCTCGACCAGGGAGCGAAAGTCGCCGTCGCCGGAAAAAAGAACCATATGGTCGATCGAGCCGGCAAGCTCCATTGCGTCAACGGCGAGTTCGATATCCATATTGCCCTTGACCTTGCGGCGGCCGGTTTGGTCGACGAATTCCTTGGTAGCCTTGGTCACAACCGAATAGCCATTGTAGTCGAGCCAATCGATCAGTGGGCGGATCGACGAATATTCCTGATCCTCGATCACAGCGGTGTAATAGAAAGCACGCAGGAGATAGCCGCGCGATTGGAACTCGCGCAACAAACGCTTGTAATCGATATCGAATCCGAGGGATTTTGCGGTCGCATAGAGATTGGCGCCATCGATGAAGAGTGCGATTTTTTCAATTTGCGCTGACATGAGTCCTTCTCGTCATTCAATCATGGTGGCCGCGCCCGCTGATTAATCCCGGCGGCGTGGCCCAAAATGTCGCTCGGCATCACGGCGATGCGGTGTCGTTAAGATGGCCGATCCCAATGTGCCGCGGCCGGTATGGAGTATAGCGTCCAGTGAGCCTAAAGTTGTTCCAGGTCATTTTCTAACAAAGCTATGTGGCGGGGCCAAGGCTGAAATATCCGGACTTGCGTTTTCGCCCGTACGGGGCTACCAAGCCGCCACAATTTTCCGTGAAATGTCCGGATCACCCGATTAAGGAGTGGCGAGCCCATGGCCCGTGTCACCGTCGAAGATTGCATCGATAAGGTTGAAAATCGCTTTGACCTCGTCCTACTCGCGAGTCATCGCGCACGCATGGTGTCCTCTGGCGCGCAAATCACCATCGACCGCGACAACGACAAGAATCCGGTGGTCGCACTGCGCGAAATCGCCGAAAAAACCGTCGCGCCTGACGACCTTAAGGAGGATCTTATCCATTCGCTGCAGAAATACGTGGAAGTGGACGAGCCCGAGCCAGAAGTTCCGCTGGTCGGCGCGGCAGGTGCCGGCGTGGACGCCGACGATACCGATGTTGCGACCGAGCATATGAGCGAGGAGGAACTACTCAAGGGTCTCGAGGGTCTGGCGCCTCCGGAAGTGCAGCCCGAGGAAGAGGAATAATCGCGCGTTTGACGCGAGCCTGCCGTTTTCGCGGCCCGGCGACACTCGCCGGGCCGTTTTCCATTTTGGCAACTGTGTTCGCCTATCCCTTGCAGCAGGCCTAAATCGCCGTGATATCTTATGTTTACGGGGCCGCACCGACTCGAACGGCTACCGCAAAGAGTATCATGGGCCGCCCGAGCACAAATTTGCCACGTATGCAGAACCAGGCACGCCGCCGGGCTCCGATCACGCAAGACATCCAAAAATCAGCCCAAGAGACTGAAAAATCAAGGAAATCAGAAAAGCAATCGATGATGCGTCAATACGACCTCATCGAACGAGTGCGCCGATATAACCCCAAGACCGACGAGGCGCTGCTCAATCGAGCCTATGTTTACGCGATGAAAGCGCATGGCGAACAACGCCGCGCATCAGGCGATCCATACTTTTCCCATCCGCTGGAGGTGGCCGCGATCCTGACCGACCTCAAGCTCGATGACGCGACGATCGCTGCTGCCTTGCTGCACGACACCATCGAGGACACGACCACGACTCGTGCGGAGATCGATCAGCTTTTCGGTGCCGATATCGGTGCGCTGGTTGATGGGTTGACCAAACTCAAGAAACTCGATCTCGTGACCAAGGAGGCGAAACAAGCAGAAAATCTGCGCAAGCTCCTACTCGCCATCGCCGACGATGTGCGCGTGCTTATGGTCAAGCTCGCCGACCGGTTACATAACATGCGCACCCTCGGTCACGTCACGCCCGAGGTACGTCAACGCAATGCCGAGGAGACGCTCGATATCTACGCGCCGCTTGCTGGCCGCATCGGCATGCAGGAGATGCGCGACGAGCTGGAGGATCTTGCCTTCGGCCAACTCTATCCCGAGGCCTGCAAGGTAATTTCCGAGCGGCTCAATGCGCTCGCCGAACGCAATAAGGGTCTGACCGCAGATATCGAGCAACAATTGACGAAGAAATTGGCTGATCGCGGTATTGCGGCCATGGTAAAAAGCCGACGCAAGCGCGCCTATTCGGTATGGCGCAAGATGGAGCGCAAGTCAGTCGGATTCGAGCAGCTTTCCGATATCTTCGCCTTCCG
>JACQTM010000244.1 GCA_016210825.1 Hyphomicrobiales bacterium | reverse complement strand
CCTCCGAGCCGTTTCGAAGATAACGACTATCGTGTCGCCGCAGCCGCGCTCCTAATCCACATCACCGCGATCGATGGTGAGGTGACAAACGATGAGCGCCACGTTGTCCATGATACACTCAAGCGCCAGTTCGATCTTGATGAGGCTGCAACGGCTGAGCTGATTGCAGCGGCAACCGATGCCGAAGGCGAGGCGGTCGATCTCTACCGCTTTGCTAGCCTACTCAATCGCTCGCTAGACGATAAGGGACGTGGGCGAATTGTCGAGATGATGTGGAAAATCGTTTATGCCGACGGCCGTGTCAGCGAGTTTGAAGACAATGTCGTTTGGCGCGCGGCCGATTTGCTTGGTGTTGCCGCGCGTGATCGCATCGGGCTGCGTCAGCGAGTTTCCGGCAATCGATCGGGCACTGATGGAAATACATGAAGAAATTGCAACACAAATCTGCCACGTCACGTCGATCGAGAAGTCGTAGTACCAAGCGCCCGGTCGCGCTGATCACGGGAGCCTCCGCTGGGATTGGCGTCGAACTTGCCCGCGCGTTTGCGCGTCATGGACACGAACTTGTACTCGTGGCACGCCGCAAGCGGAGACTTGCCGCGCTCGCTGCCGAGATCGAGGCAACCGGTTGCGTGACGCCACTCATACTGGCGCTCGATCTGGCGCGCGCGGATGCTGTCGCGACGATTTCCAAGGCGCTCGCTTCGCATGGCCTTGAACCGCAATACATCGTCAATAATGCTGGCTTTGGCCTGCTCGGCCCGGCCGTGGCGCTCGATCGCGCGGAGCAACTCGAAATGATCGATCTAAACGTGCGGGCGCTTACGGAGCTATCGCTTACCTTCGTCGATAGTTTACGGCGACATCGGGGTGGTATCCTCAATGTTGCTTCGGTCGCGAGTTTTTTACCCAGCCCCGGCATGGCCGTTTATTACGCCACCAAAGCTTATGTGCTGTTTTTTTCGGAAGCACTGCATCGTGAACTCAAGCCGCAGGGCGTTCGCGTAACCGCACTGTGCCCCGGTCCGGTGGAGACCGAGTTCCAAGCGCGCGCCGGCATTCGCGCTGGGGCAATCCCGCATTTTCTCGCTCGTTCCGCAGGGCGAGTGGCCGATGAAGGCTATCGTGGTCTCATGGCTGGCCGTCGCCTCGTGGTTCCCGGCAAACTTAATAAGGTTGTAACGCTTCTGCCGCGGATATTGCCGAGGGCGCTTGTGCTCAAGCTCACCGAGTCGCGGCAGGCTGGCCGCCGCTAGCTGCGCGCGATAGTCATGCCCGATCTGCGGCATCGGACTTGCATTCATTGTTTAAGCAAGTAGGACTTTGTTTTCGCAATCCGACCGAGCGATTTGATGAACGCACCTGTCCTAATCGTTCTACACCAGGAGCACTCAACGCCTGGACGCATTGGAAATGCGCTGCGTAAATCTGGCGTTCCGCTCGATGTTCGCCGGCCGAGATATGGCGACCCGCTACCGGAAACGCTAGCCGAGCATTCCGGCGCCGTCATTTTCGGCGGGCCACAAAGCGCCAATGACGAGGATGAGTTCATCTGTCGCGAGATTGACTGGATTGCGGTGCCGCTGAAGGAGGATAAGCCGTTTCTTGGCATTTGCCTCGGCGCACAGATGATGGCGCGCCAGCTCGGCTCAAAGGTTTCATTCCATCCCGAGGGTCAGGTAGAGGTCGGGTATTATCCAATTCGGCCGACTGCGGCTGGCCGCGCCATTTGTGCAATGTGGCCAGATCACGTCTATCAATGGCATCGTGAGGGTTTCGATCTACCGTCCGGCGCGACGCTATTGGCTGAGGGCGATACTTTCGAGGCTCAGGCTTTCCAGTACGGCCGGAGAGCCTTTGGCATCCAGTTTCATCCCGAAGTCACCCACGCCATGATGTGCCGATGGGTGATCCGCGGTCAGCACCGCATGGCGCTACCAGGAGCAAAATCCCGCACCGCACATTTCGAGGATCGCTGGGTGCACGATTACGCGATGCAGAACTGGCTGACATCGTTTCTCGATCATTGGCGAATGCTGTCGGCGGCACCCAAAACGCCATCACGCTAAAACGGTTAATCTCTCGCCCGCGCAAATCGATCGACGGCAAGCGCACCAGAATAGGGGAAATGGACGAGCTCGGGTCCTATGGGGTAGATCCGGAAAACTGGTGGAGCCGAGGGGATTTGAACCCCTGACCTCCTCATTGCGAACGAGGCGCTCTCCCAACTGAGCTACGGCCCCGCCAAGGCACGACAACATGTTGCGCGTCGCGCAATCTTCAAGCGAGTCCGGCCATTTAGGGGCCGCAAATTGCAGTGTCAAGGGAGCGGCCGCAGAGCCTTTTGACAGAATCGATCATCACGTACGATAAGACACCAGGCGGACCGGAGTTGGGAGCGAGCTTGCGCGATGATCGAACTTTTGGGTTTTATCTCTTATCTACTCACCCTTTACATATACATCCTGATCGCCGCGGCGGTGATGAGTTGGCTGATCGCCTTCAACGTCGTCAACCCGCACAATCAGATCGTCGCCGTGATCGCGGAATTCCTTTATCGCATCACTGAGCCGGTGCTACGTCCGATCCGTAATCTTCTACCTAATCTCGGGGGCATCGATATTTCGCCCATCATCGTTATCCTCATCATTGTCTTTATCCAGAGCGTCATCTTCCCGAATCTTGTCCGAGTGCTTAGTTAGTGCAGCCGCAGGTCAAGGCCTGGACGGTCGTTCCCAGCGGATTAATTCTGACCGTGCGGTTAACGCCTAAAGGCGGACGCGATGCCATCGACGGTGTTGAACGCCTCGCTGATGAACGCGCCGTGCTTAAAGCGCGCGTGCGCGCCGCACCGAGCGAAGGCGAAGCGAACGACGCCCTAATCAGGCTTATTGCTAAATCGCTCGATGTTCCCCCGCGCAATATCAGCGTTGCGGCCGGTGCCACCACGCGCACCAAGCGGTTGAACGTTGCGGGCGATGGCCCGGCGCTTGCCGCGGCGCTGGAGCGGATCGTCTCCACGCGCTAAGAAGATTCCCGGAGTAGAAGCGATTTGGAGCGCGGGTGTGACCGCAACAATCATCGATGGAAAGGCGATTGCGGCCGCTCTGCGCGCGAAAATCGCGCAAGCCGTACGCGCTCTCGCCAAGGACCATGGGATCGTGCCCCACCTCGCCGTGATCCTCGTAGGCGAGGATTCAGCGAGCGCGGTCTATGTGCGCACCAAGACCAAGTCCACAGCGGACGCAGGCATGCTCTCAACCGATCACCGGTTGCCGGCGCATACGAGCCAAGGTGCATTGCTGGCGCTGATCGAAAATCTTAACGCTGATCCCGGCGTGCACGGCATCCTGCTGCAACTGCCGCTGCCCGCCGGTCTCGATTCCGGCGCCGCCCTTCAGGCCATTGATCCCGATAAAGATGTCGACGGATTCCATCCGCTCAATGCTGGGCGGCTCGCCTCCGGATTGCCGGGTCTTGTGCCCTGCACGCCGCGCGGCTGTATCATCCTGGCGAAATCAGTGCACGCCTCGCTGGCGGGAATGAACGCGGCAGTGGTCGGCCGCTCCAATATCGTTGGCAAACCCTTGGCGCAATTACTGCTAGCGGAGAACGCCACCGTCACTATCGCGCATTCAAAGACACGCGACCTCGCAGCTTTGTGCCGCAGGGCAGATCTGCTTTTCGTCGCGATTGGTCGCGCTGCGATGATTCGCGGCGAATGGATCAAACCAGGAGCCACGGTCATCGACGTCGGCATCAATCGTGTGCCGGGCGAAGCCGGAAAGTCCCGTCTCATCGGCGACGTCGACTTCGAGGAGGCGTGCAGCGTTGCCGGTGCAATCACACCGGTGCCCGGGGGTGTAGGACCAATGACCATCGCTTGCGTAATGCTTAACACTCTGCGTGCTGCCTACGCATCGGCGGGGCTTCCCGAACCTCTGGTGTGACTGGAGGATATACGCAATGACGATCAGACTCCTGTTCGCAGCGCTCGTGTTTGTGGTGGCTCATAATGCTGGCGCAACTGCGCAAGCGATACAGAGTAGCTATACACCCCTGGACCTTGCCAAGTGCCGGCATGTCGAGGGCAAGGCCGAGGAGGATTACGGCGAATGGCATTGCAAGGGATTCAACGGCATTTCCGTCTATTTGCGCGGCGGTGATCAGCGCGTCACGATAAGTTATGGCTCACGCGCGCAGCATGAACCTGCCGCCAGTCAAACCCTTGCCGCATTCAATAGCGAGGGAAAGACGATAGAATGGCGCTATGAGCGCGGCGTCGGCGACAAGCCAAAGCCATTTGCGACTATTCTTCGCTGGAACACGACGACAGTCGATCGGGACGACAAGCCGGTTCGCGGCCAGGTGTTGGTGATCACGAGACTTGCCCCCGGTGCGGTTTGTCATGTTGGCTATGTCGACAGGCGCGCCAACTCGGACGCCAATGTGCTGGCGCAAAAAATCGCCGATGAGCACGCGCGCAACTTTCGTTGCGATACTAATAAGCCGATCACGCTCGGGAAAACAGGTGCTGGCTTCAGCGTGCCGCCAGGGAACTAGGCACGGTCAATTCTGCCAGGCGAAGGCGACCTTATCGAGTACACGCGTGCCAAAACGCTCCGAGGAACGCGCTACCGCGCGCCCGCCAAGGGCGCGGTAGAATTCGACCGCGGGCTCGTTGTCGGACAGAGCCCAGACAACCAGGCTCTTCAAGCCGCTTTGCCCGAGATCGCGACGTGCGGCGGAGAATAGCCGACGACCGAAACCCAAACCTTGAAACTCTGGACGCAGGTAAAGCTCATAAATTTCGCCGTCATAAAATAGGCTACGCGCACGGTTGCGTCCGTAATTGGCATAGCCCGCGACACGGTCGCCGAATTGCATGAGGGCGATTCGACTGCCCTTGCGAATAGCGCTTTCCCACCAGCCCGGGCCGCGGCGGCTAACTAGCTTTTCCAGCTCGGTGCCGGGAATGATTCCCTGATACGCTGTCCGCCAAGCCTCGTCATGCGTCTGCGCCACCGCGATGGCATCCGAGGGTTTAGCCCGACGAATCTCGATAAGCGTCGTACTCATGTGACGATAGAACCAAGCGTTTGGCGGCCATTCAAGGGTTTCATTTAACTTTCGTTAACGATGTGGATTATTTGCATCAGTCGGCGTGTCCAGTCGTCCACCCATGACTTGTTCGAGAAATTCGAGAGTCTTTGCAGGCACATGCCAAGCATGAATTGGACACCGCCGATCATTCTCGCCTGTATGTGGATAGCGGCCTCGCTTGGTGGAGCGCCCGCCAACGCGCAATTGCCCGGGCCGCAGGGTCCCGAAGATCCTTCTCGCCTGCAGAGTTGGATTCTTCCTTCGCAACAATCCGGCGTGACAATGTGGGCTACACTGCTCCGGCCGCCTGGCGCGGGCCCGTTTCCGCTCGTCGTCATCAATCACGGAACGACCCAGAGCGCGGAGGAGCGTGCGAAATTCAGGATACCGCTCTTCACTGCGGCTTCTAATTTCTTCGTGCAACACGGCTATGCAGTTCTCGTGCCGCAGCGGCCCGGTCATGGTGAGACTGGCGGCCCTTATCTGGAACCTGATGGCCCTTGCGCGGGCGTGGATTATCGCAAGTCGGGCCTCGCCACTGCCGCAAGCATCGCTGCTGCGATCGACTACATCAAGGCACAAAGCTTTATCAGTAAGTCGCCGGCCATTGTTGTCGGTCATTCCGCGGGCGGTTGGGGCGTGCTTGCACTTGCAAGCGGCAATCCAAGTAACGTCAAAGCCGTGATCAATTTTGCCGGCGGGCGTGGCGGCCGTGTCAATGGCCGGCCGAACAACAATTGCGCCCCCGAACGGCTGGTGGCGGCAGCGGAGCAATTCGGCGCGACCACGCGCATTCCGACACTTTGGATCTACACCGAGAATG
>JACQTM010000243.1 GCA_016210825.1 Hyphomicrobiales bacterium | reverse complement strand
GACCTTGTGGACGAAGCCCACGACACCCATCACCCGATCGCCGCGAGCCTCTATTACGAGGACCAGAAGAAGGAGGCAAAGCGCCGCGCGGCGGAATTTCGCGCCGAGCGCGCGCCGAAATATTTGTGCTATTTCGACGATGTGCTTAAGCGCAATCCGGCGGGTGAAAAATTCCTCGTCGGTGCGCGGTTAACCTACGCCGACCTGTCGTTGTTCCAGGCGGTCGAGGGTTTGCGCTACGCGTTTCCAAACGCGATGGCGCGGCTTTCGCGGAAAATCCAGCGTGTCGTTGCGCTCCATGATCGCGTCACGGAATTACCGCGCATTGCCGCCTATCTCGCCTCGGCGCGGCGCATCGCATTCAACGAAATGGGGATTTTCCGCCATTACCGCGAGCTCGAGGGCTAGCGCCGCGAAGCGCGCGATTGTGCGCCGCTATGCCGGCCCCGCATTCGAAGCATCGCCCGGCGCCAACGCCACCACGCCGAGATCGCGCTCATCCACCACGCGGTTGCGGCCGCCGATTTTCGCCTCGCCGAGACAGGCGTCGGCGCGCTCGATCAACTGCTCTGCGGGCTCGCCGGCGCGGTATTCGGCAACACCGATCGAGACCGTGATGCGGCCGAGGTCCTCGCCGGTTGAGCGCTTGACCACCTTGCGCACGAGCACGGCCGCGCGCAGGTGATCGGCGACGAGCGCGGCGTCGGAAATGCCGGTCTGCTGCAGGATGATGGCGAATTCCTCCCCGCCGAAGCGCGCGACGATGTCGCGGCCTTTCAGCGATTTGCGGATCTCCTGGGCGACGAGGCGCAAGACGTCGTCGCCGGTAAGGTGGCCGTATTTGTCGTTATATTGCTTGAAGTGGTCGATGTCGCACATCAGAAGCGCGAACGGCTTGCCGCTCTGGCGCGTCTCGATCACCGTGGCGTTGAGCAATTGATCGAAATGCCGGCGGTTGGGCAGGCCGGTGAGCGCGTCGGTAAGGCTCGCGCTTTGCGCGGCGTGCAAGTCGTCGCGCAGGAAATCGATGCGCTGGCGCGAGCGCCGCAGCGTCACGCCGAGCGCGTTGTTTTCCTGCTCGGCCTCGCGCGTCGAATGGACGAGGCCCTCGACGATGAGCCGTAACGTGTCGCGGTCGATCGCCGGCATGATCGCGTGGCGGCCATCGGCAAGATCGTCGCCATAGCGTTGCGCCGAGCCGATGGCACCCTCGATCATGGCAACGACCTGATCGACCTCGTCGCTCAGTTGCGTGCCGGCCACCTCGGCGCGTTGCGCGATCACGGGAACCGCGAGGAAGCTTTCATAGAGTCGGTCGGCCTCGGCGCCGGAGATTGCGCCATTTTGCGCCAGCCGGCGGTTGATCTCGGCTGTCAGCTCGGGATGCTCCCCGCTCGCATAGGCAAACCAAAGCTCGAAGCTTGCCGGGGTGGCCGGCAGGCCGAGCGCCTTGATGCGTTCGAGCGCCTGTTCCGCGATCTGAACCGATTTCTCGTTCTGGCGGCCCCCCGCCATCGTTCGCTCCCGCAATTTTGCGCCACGCAAGCGCTTAAAATCTCTCGAAGACCCCGCGCTAATCGGTCGCGTTGAACTTTGGAGAATCACGCAATGCAGCGAATCACACACCAAAAGCCGGGATTACTCAATTGCAACCGGATCAAATGACCGGATCGACGGGCATGAAGGGTTGGCCGGGGCTTGCTATGCTGCGGATGATACGGCCTTCGCCATCCCGATGGAAACGACGACAATGCACACCCCTCTCGGCCTCACCGCGGACGAACTTGCGCTCACCGCCCGCGCCCGCGAATTCTCCATAAATATTGTGCGCCCACGCGCCGCGGCGATCGATCGCGAGGAGCAATATCCTTTCGACATCGTGAAAGCGCTCACCGAGGCGGGTTTCATGGGCATGACCATCCCCAGGGAATATGGCGGGCAGGGGCGGTCGTTTCTCGATGCCGTGCTGGTGATCGAGGAGATGGCGAAGTCGTGCACGGTCAGCGCGCGTATCGTCGTCGAGGCCAATATGGGCGCGATCTCGACGGTGATGGCCTATGGCACCGAGGCGCAAAAACGGCTCGCGGCGACCCTCGTGCTTTCAGGCGACAAGCCCGCAATCTGCATCACCGAACCGGCCGCCGGCAGCGACGCCACCGCCATGACCACGCGCGCCGACAAGCGCGGCGACATTTACGTCATCAACGGCAGGAAACACTGGATCACCGGCGCCGGCGTATCGAAGCTCCATCTGATCTTTGCGCGTATCTTCGATGAGCGCGGGGCAGAGCAGGGCATTGGCGGCTTCATCGCCGTACGCGAGGAGGCGAAGGGACTGCGCGTGGCGCGGCGCGAGCAGACCATGGGGCTACGCGGCATGCCCGAGGGCGAGCTCGTATTCGAAAATCTCGAAATCCCGGCGTCGATGGCGCTCGTGCCGCCATCGGGATTTGCGCGCGGTTTCGCCGATTTGATGAACGCTTACAATAGCCAGCGCGTGGGCGCGGGAACGGTGGCGATGGGCGTTGCCGCGGGCGCGCTCGAGCACGCGCTCGCTTACGTGAAGGAACGCGAGCAATTCGGCCGGCCGATCGGCGAATTTCAGGGACTGCAGTGGATGCTGGCCGATATGCAGATCGAGCTCAACGCCGCGCGGCTGATGCTCTATGCCGCCGCGCGCTCGCGCGGGCCGGATGGCAGCGCCTTTCCCGATCCGATGCTCGCGGCGCAGGCGAAGATCTTCGCCTCCGAGGCCGCGATCAGGATCGTTAACGACGCGCTGCAGATGTTTGGTGCGCGCGGCTATTCGCGCGAGCTGCCGCTCGAACGCATGGCGCGCGACGTGCGCATGTTCACCATCGGCGGCGGCACCGCGCAGGTGCTGCGCACGCTGGTCGCCGCGAAAATGCTCGGCTGGAAGCTGCCGCAGACCCGCGACGGCTACGTTAAGGATATGCCGCTCTCGCGCTTCGCCGCCGAGTAACGTTAAGGGCGCACCGCGCCGAAATCAGACATCGCCGTTAACGTCTGTCCCGCACCGGCACAGTTCTTCTGGCATCGCGCTTGCAATTCATCGGCCAAACCCACGCCCGGCGCCATCGCGCCGGCGCGTAAAAAGACAAACGGGGATGCCGATGTCGAATTCTTGGACGGTTAATACCATGCGGTTGGCGACGGTGGCTTTATTCGCGCTCGCCGCGCTCGGGACGACGCAAGCCAATGCCGGCAGCGCCGCGCGTTCGAGTAGCTGCGTCGGGTCCGGCTTTGCCGTCTCCTGTTCCACCAACTGGCGCTGGGACGAGTCCAGCCCGCGAACCTCGCTTGCGCCCGAGGATCCAAAACTCACCGCGGAAGCCGCCGAACGCGAAGCCAAATGGGTTACGCGCTGCAAACCGGTGATCCGGCAGGACCGGTACGGCGTGCGCCGTTATCACTACGCCGCACCGGGCTGCGAATTCGGCAAGGCCGAGGACTGACAATCGCGCCGCATCGAACCGGCGGCGTAACTACTTCTTTCCATTCGGAAGAAAATAGCCCGCCGCGAGAATGACGACGGCCAGAACGACGTGCAGCCACCGGTCGTTGTCGTTGACCTGAATGATCCCCAACAGCATGTCGCCGCTCATGACGTAGCCAAGGATCGCGACCACGGCATAGATGACGCCGACGACGAGAAGTGTGGTTCGTGCACCGACTGCGCTGTAGGCGCCGCCAAGGATGATCAGTCCGGAAACGATGTGAACTGCGTTATGCGCCGGGTTGACGGCGAAAATTCCGCCCGGCGATACGAGCGGGTTGGGAATGAAGCCAAGCACGCCGACGGCCAAGAAAATCACGCCAAGGATCGTCGCGGCCATTTTTGCATTCATGTTCATTCGAACCTCCCTAAAAAAGTAAACTTACAAATTTACGCCTTCGGCCGCAACGCGTCGCGTTACGCCGGCCTTGGCGCGTCCGGTGGAATTGCTGACGGCGTCACTTCGGGAAGGAGGCGGATATTTTTATCCAGCCTTCGTGGGCGCGGGACTTGACCGCCGACCAGCCGGTCTTGAATTCGCGTAAGCGCGCCTCGACGACTTTCCAGTTCACGATCATCTGCTGTTCGCTCGCGGCGCGGCCGGACGTTCCGGTGGTTTCGGGCGAATTGCCCATCGAATCGTGGACATAAGCCACTGCCACCGTAAGCAGCGCGCCAAGGATCATTCCGAGAAATACACGCATGCGAAAACTCCCCGTTGAGGCGCATTAGCAACGCGCTTGTCTTGAATTTGTTTCATCGAACCGGCCGGTGCTTTCCGGAACCAATGGCGATCGGCGGAATTGGGAGATTGAAAACTTGCGCGCGCGACCGGTTGTTGTGCGGTGCAATGACCGCGCACAGCACCGCGGGAGGAAGCCGGCATGCACATCTCAGGGGAAGGACTTCTCATAATTCTGCTGGTCGGCCTCATCGCCGGCTGGCTCGCCGGTGAAATCGTCACAGGCGGCGGCTTCGGCCTCGTTGGCAATATCGCCATTGGCATCGTCGGCGCCTTGATCGGGACCTGGCTGCTGCCGCGGCTGGGAATTCGCATCGGCGGCGGCATTATCGCGGCGATCATCGTCGCCACCATCGGCGCCGTATTGCTGCTGGTTGTCGTGGGGCTGTTTGGGGGTGGCTACCCGCGCCGGCGCTATTGGCGATTCTGACGGGAGAGATCCAGCATGTTCATCGCAGGAGATAGTCTGCTCATCATTTCGCTGGTCGGCATAATGGCGGGCCTGCGGCTCTATGCTGGCATGGGACGCAATCCCAGGGACCGATTGTTCAGGGATTGACGTACAGCGCTGCGGTCCACACGAAGTTCTTCACTGGATGTCGAACGCGTTTCTGACGAAATTGGAGAGCCCGTTGACACATTGGCTCACGTTTAATTAGGAAATTAATCCTTGACAGCGTGACGCTGGTTCGCTAATGAAGGCGCACGCTCGAGAATTGCAGTCGAGAGGGCCGTGCGGCCCTCGCTTTATTTCCGGCCACGCGATGCCTGATCCAACGCCCGAGACGATTACGATTTCAG
>JACQTM010000238.1 GCA_016210825.1 Hyphomicrobiales bacterium | reverse complement strand
CACCGCGATCTTCTCGCCATCTGGTGGCTCGGTGGGCATTGCCTTTGCAATCCCCGCTACGACTGTGAAGTCCGTGGTTGTGCAACTCAAGGATAAGGGCACCGTGGAGCGTGGCTGGATTGGAGTTCAAATCCAGGCCGTCACCAAGGACATTGCCGACAGCCTCGGCATGAAACAGCCTCAGGGTGCGCTTGTTGCCGATCCGCAGGCCAATGGTCCCGCCGCCAAGGCCGGAATCGAGTCTGGTGACGTCATTGTCTCCGTTAACGGCAGCCCTGTGAGAGACGCGCGCGATCTAGCCAAGCGGATCGGAGCAATGGCACCGGGCACTTCGGTCAAGATCGGTGTCCTGCGCAAGGGTAGCGAAAAAACCTTCTCGCTCACCCTCGGCGAATTGCCCAAACCGCGCGAAGTACGCGCCCCAACAGACCGTTCGACACGTGGCGCACCGTTGCCGAAGCTGGGCTTAAGTCTTGCACCAGCGAGCGAAGTAGCTGGCAGCGGCAGTGCTGGCGTGATCGTCACCGCCGTCGAACCTGACGGCGTTGCCGCCGAGCATGGCTTCAAAACCGGCGACGTCATCCTCGAAGTCGGCGGCAAGGTGATCAGCGCACCTGGCGACGTTAGCAAGGCCATCGAGGACGCGCGTGCGTCAGGTAAGCGCACCGTATTGATGCGGGTGAAGTCGGGTGAGGCGACGAAATTTGTCGCCGTCCCGCTCGGCCGCGCGTGAGTATTGGGTCATGTCATCGGTTCCCCGTCGCCCCCCAACGGCCGGTGGCACGAGCCCACGGGGACGAGCCCCGCTCGTCCCCGATATACCTGCACCTCGGGTCCCGGCATCCGTCGCCCCCGCCGGGTTCGGGGTCGGTGGAGGGGGCGGCGGCGTAGAGTTGCCGCCCCCTCGTCATGCTTCTACGCGCATCGGCAACGGGAATTCGTTAAGATCGGGACAGACCGAATCCTCGCGGAATGCCGAATCCCGGGCTGCTATGCGCCTTCTCGTCATCGAAGATGACCGTGACGCTGCGGACTATATCGTCAGAGCGTTCCGCGAAGTGGGTCACGTTGCCGATCAGGCGGGCGATGGTGAAGCCGGATTGGCACTCGCGCTCGATGGCGATTACGACGTCCTTATTGTCGATCGCATGTTGCCTAAGCGCGATGGACTATCTGTTATTGGCACCTTGCGCGAGCGAGGTGTCGAGACGCCCGTGCTTATTCTTTCAGCGCTTGCGCAAGTGGACGATCGCGTCAAGGGCCTGCGCGCCGGCGGCGACGACTATCTCCCCAAACCTTATTCGTTTGCCGAATTGCTCGCGCGTGTCGAGGCGCTGGCTCGGCGTCGCGGCGGGCGCGGGGAGGAAACCGTCTATCGCGTCGCCGATCTTGAGCTCGACCGACTTTCGCACAGCGTCACGCGCGGGGGTGAGGAAATCCTGTTGCAGCCGCGTGAATTTCGCTTGCTCGAATACCTCATGAAGCACGCCGGACAGGTCGTTACCCGCACCATGCTGCTGGAGAATGTCTGGGATTATCATTTCGATCCCCAGACCAACGTCATTGACGTTCACATCTCGCGCCTGCGCGCTAAGATAGATAAGGGCTTCGCGCAACCGTTACTCCATACCGTGCGCGGCGCGGGGTATATGGTCCGTGACGGCGCTCGGTAAGCTTTTTCGCACCACCGCGTTCAAGCTGACGCTGGTCTATCTGATCGTATTTGCATTATTTGCCGCGTTTCTTCTTGGCTATTTCGCGTTAAATACGCGTCGTCTTGTCACCGAACAGATCGAACAGACTGTCGACGCGGAGATCACCGGCCTATCCGAGCAGTACAATCTCGGCGGTATTCGGCGGCTGGTTTCGGTTGTCGAAAATCGTTCGCTGCGACCGGGATCCAGCCTCTATCTGGTCACGACCAATGCCGGCGAGGGACTTGCAGGGAATGTCGGCTCGCTGCCGACCGGCTTACTCAACAATTCCGGCCGGGCTGAAACCAAATATCGTCGCATCGACGAGGCCGAAGATAGCCCCGAGCACCGCGCCCTTGTACACATCATGCAGCTTCCGAGCGGATTTCGGCTGCTGGTCGGGCGCGATCTCGAAGAGCGCGAGCGTTTGCGCGGAATCGTCTTGGCGGCGGGACGGTGGTCGATTGCGATCGTCATCATCCTCGGCATTGCCGGCGGCTTCTTCGTAACTCGACGCGTGCTCAAGCGCATCGATGCCATGACCGGCACAGCTCAGACCATCATGGCTGGCGATCTGTCCGGCCGTCTGCCCATCGCGGGTACCGGCGACGAACTCGACCGCCTTGCGTCCAATCTCAACGTGATGCTCGAGCGGATCGAGGCGTTGATGCACGGATTGAAGGAAGTTTCCGACAACATCGCCCATGACTTGAAAACGCCATTGACCCGTCTGCGCAATCGCTGCGAAGAGGCGTTGCGAACCGCGCGCGACGAAAAAGATTATCGTGCCGCGGTGGAAGCGACGATCGAGGAATCGGACGCCCTGATCGGCACGTTCAATGCGCTGCTCATGATCGCCCGAGCGGAATCGGGTCAGGCGCGCGAGAATTTGGCCGAATTCGATGCGGCGGAGGTCGCACGCGGCGTTGCCGACCTTTATGAGCCTTTGGCCGATGAGAAGAACTTGAGCGTGGCGGTTGAGGCGCCAGAACCCGCGCCGATGCGCGGAAATCGTGAACTCGTCAGTCAAGCGCTTGCCAATCTCGTAGATAACGCGATCAAATACACGATATCTAACGGTACAGTGAAGGAGATCGTGGTGAAGGCGGTGAACGAAGGTGAGCGCGTGCTCCTGACAGTTGCGGATCAAGGTCCAGGCATTGCGGAATCCGACCGCGGGCGCGTGGTCGAACGATTCGTCCGCCTTGAACAGAGCCGTTCGCAACCAGGTTCCGGTTTGGGCTTGAGTCTGGCCTCGGCGGTGGCGCGACTTCACGGCGGCGTGCTGACGTTCGAGGACAATTCGCCCGGCTTACGCGTTACCATCGCCTTGCCACGGGGAGGGCCGGCACAGGGGGCAGTATGAACTCCCGGGCGAAGGGGCCGGTCGAAATATTGACGGCGGGCGAGCATTCACTCGCGCATCGGATCGTCTTCGCGACGCAACGGCAATCGGCGGATCAACAGAGTGACTTGCGGCTTGCCGATTGGCTCTCCGAAATCTCAGACACTCCGGTGGGAAAAGCGCTTGCAACGTTTTTCGACGCGCATCCGGCCGTCGGAGCCTTGATTGCGGGTCTAACCGACGGTTCGCCTTATCTTTGGGATCTAGTCCGAGCTGACCCGTCGCGGCTGACGACCGTTCTCGCGACCGATCCTGATGCGCATTTTTCAGCTTTGCTCGCGCAAACGGCGCAAGCGGTTGCCGCCACGCAAAATCAGGACGAAGCGATGCGACTTCTGCGCCGTATGAAGGCCGAGGCCTCGCTTGTCATCGCGCTGGTCGACATCGGTGGAGTTTGGTCAGTGATGCAGGTTACCCACGCGCTGACGGAGCTAGCCGACACCGCGCTTCGCGCCGCTGTCAACTTTCTGCTCGCGGACGCGGCGCGACGCGGCAGACTGAATCCAACGGATCCCGTGCATCCCGAAATAGGCTCCGGCTACATCGTTCTCGCCATGGGTAAGATGGGTGCCTTCGAGCTCAATTATTCGAGTGATATTGACCTTATCGTTTTGTTCGATCCGGCCACGCCGGCACTCGCCGATGGGGTCGAGATTTCGTCATTTTATGTACGCTTGACGCGCGGCCTGGTGAAGCTGCTGCAACAGCGGACGGTTGATGGTTACGTTTTCCGCGTTGACCTTCGATTGCGCCCCGATCCTGCATCCACACAGATTGCGATCTCGACGCCGGCAGCGCTCGATTACTACGAAAGCGTCGGCCAGAACTGGGAACGCGCCGCGCTTATTAAAGCGCGGGCTTGCGCCGGCGATATCGCGGCTGGTGAAGCAGTCTTGAAGAGTTTATCGCCGTTCATTTGGCGCAAGTATATGGACTTTGTGGCACTCGCGGACATCCACGCCATGAAACGGCAAATTCACGCGTATAGAGGTCACGGCGAGATTGCCGTCGCCGGCCACAACATCAAGCTTGGCCGGGGCGGGATCCGCGAAATCGAGTTTTTCGTGCAAACCCAACAACTCATCGCGGGAGGGCGCTATCCGGATTTACGCGACCGTGCGACGCTGACCACGCTCGCAAAGCTTGCACAGGGTGAATGGATCAATGGACAGGCGTGCGAAGAATTGAAGGCTTCCTATTGCTTCCTGCGCACGGTTGAGCACCGGCTACAGATGGTGAACGACGAACAGATTCACACACTTCCGTCCGACGCTGTGACGCTTGAGCGCTTTGTGCGGTTCCTCGGCTTTGACGATGCTGACAAATTTGCCGCAGCCCTGACAGGGCATTTGCAAAAGGTTCAGGAGCACTACGTGAAGTTGTTCGAGGCGGCGCCGGCGACCGCACCCGGACAGCCAGGGTTCGTCTTCGCTGCCGATGCCGACGACCGCGCCACGCTCAAAATGCTTTCCGAGATGGGGTTTCGCAATCCGCTCGAAGCGTCCGCCTATGTACGCCGATGGCTGACCGGCGGCTATTCCTCGCTTCGGAGCGAATTGGCACGTGAGCAATTTCGCGCGCTGATACCGGCGCTGCTCGAACAGTTTTCGCGCGCAGAGGGTAGGGATGAGGCGATCGTGTCCTTTGATCGCTTTCTAGCTGCCCTACATGGTGGCGGCCGGTTGTTTTCGCTACTGCGGCAGAATCCGGCGCTGTTGAGGCTGATCGCGCTCATGATTGGCAATGCACCGCGGCTTGCCGATATTCT